>DNNY01000168.1 GCA_003497765.1 Oceanospirillaceae bacterium | reverse complement strand
AGGTACTTTAAACAGATCTTCTTCAAATTTTGGTAGTTGCCCAGTGCCACGGAGTGAGTCCGCATTGGTTAAATAAGGCACATAGATTTCCTCATAACCATGATCACCCGTATGGGTATTAAGCATAAATTGAATCAGGGCACGGTGCAGGCGGGCCAACTGCCCTTCCAATACCATAAAGCGCGCCCCAGCAAGTTTGGTGGCAGCAGCAAAATTAAGCCCACCTATGCCCTCACCCAAATCAACATGGTCTTTGATGGGGAAATCAAACTCCGGCTTTGTACCCCAAGTTAATACTTCTACATTATCATCTTCATCAGCGCCTGCTGGCACACTGGAGTGAGGAATATTGGGGATACCTGCTAAAACGCTATTTAGTTCAGACTGCAATGCTTTTAGTTGTTGTTTACTGGCATCTAATTTAGCACCTAAAGAACCCACCTCTGCCAAGACTTCATCAGCTGATAACCCCTGAGCTTTTAGCTGACCAATTTGCTTTGATTTGCTATTGCGCTCACTTTGCAGATTTTCAGTATCTATCTGTAATTGTTTACGCTGTGCTTCTAAGGCAGACAATTGGTCAACGTCCAACTCATAGCCTTTAATAAGTAATTGCTCAGCTATTTGGGCGGCGTTATTGCGAATAAGTTTGGGGTCCAGCATTAGTGATTCCTGGTAACTGTAGTTAAAATTCTTTATTGGCTTAGTAATCGTGTAATGGTAATGCCGATATAGGCAGCACCAACGGATAACACCACACTTAATAATATATTGGTTACTGCAACAGCAAACTGCCCTGCTTCCAATAAGCGAATGGTATCCAAAGAAAATGTAGAAAAGGTTGTAAAGGCGCCTAATAAACCGACCATTAGCAAGGGTCTTAGCCACTCTGCTAACAAGGTTTTCTCTTGGATTAATACAAACAAAATACCCATTGCTAATGAACCAAGTACATTAGCTAGCAACATGGCTACAGGCAATTTACCTGTAGTAGCAGGAATGGCAACTTGTAAAGAGTAGCGTAATAAGGCTCCTACAGCGCCACCACAAGCGATAAATATAAGGGTATTCACAACACAACAACCATTATTTATTTCTATTGGTGATACGTCGAGGATTATAGCCTAGTTGATCACTATTTATAACGCTTTGTAGGGCTATCTTGGTTTAATTGCTGCAAACTAGCGAGCTTATCGGCGATTTTACTTTCCAAGCCTCTATTAGAGGGCTGATAGAGCTCTAAATCCGCTAATTCTGGAGGCAAATAACATTCGCCAGCAGCAAACGCCTGCTCTTCGTTATGGGCATAACGATACTCAGCACCATGTCCCATGCTTTTTGCTAGCTTGGTTGGTGCGTTGCGTAGGTGTTCTGGTACGTCATAGTCAGGCTCATCTTGTACCAGTTGCATAGCTGCTTTAAAGGCCATATGCACAGCATTACTTTTGGGCGCACAGGCACAATAAACAGCGGCATGGGCAATGGCTCTATTGCCCTCAGCGGGGCCCAGGCGCTCAAAGGCTAACCAAGCATTGGTAGTAACTTCAAGAGCTCTAGGATCAGCATTTCCAATATCTTCTGAGGCAATAGCCAGTAGACGACGGGCAATATACAAGGGGTCACAACCGGCATCTAACATACGTGCTAACCAATACAGACTAGCATTAGGGTCGGAGCCTCGTACTGATTTATGAAAGGCGGATATCTGATCGTAAAAGATATCGCCACCTTTATCGTAACGTTTGGGACTAGTTTGTAATACTTCGGCTAACAGGTCGATAGATAACTGACCATCTTGGTCATTGGCTAAATCACTAGCAATTTCCAATATATTAAGAAGTCGTCGGGCATCACCATCAGCTGCTCTGGTAATTAACCCAGCAACTTTGTCATCTATTTGCAGGGATAAATGGCCAAGGCCACGATCTTTATCAGCTAGAGTCCGGTTTAATAATGCTAGTAAATCTTCTGCTTGCAGACTTTTTAGAATATATACTCGGGCACGTGACATTAAGGCATTATTTAATTCAAAGGCAGGATTTTCAGTAGTGGCGCCAATAAAGATAAAAGTTCCGTCCTCTACATAGGGCAGAAAGGCATCTTGTTGTGATTTATTAAAGCGATGCACCTCATCAACAAATAACAGACTGCTTCTACCCGACTGTATCTTTATTTGCTGAGCCTCTTCAACGGCGGCACGAATATCTTTGACCCCAGACATTACGGCAGAAAGATTAATAAAATGGGCATTAGTGGCCTGACTTAACAATCGCGCTAAAGTAGTTTTACCTACGCCTGGCGGCCCCCATAGAATCATGGAATGCAATGACCCACCAGCTACCACTTGGGATAAGCTTTTACCTGGCCCTAATAGATGTGCTTGACCAACATATTCGCTGATATTTTGGGGACGCATACGAGCAGCAAGGGGCTGGTAACCGGTGTTTTGTTGCGTATCAAATAAATCTGGCATGGCCATGGCCTAACGCATATCAATCAGGTCAGTATCAGCAGGTAACTGAAATTGAAAAACCTGATCAGAAATAGCTGCACCTTGTACCAGATTAAAAAAGTTCATAGCGGTTTTTTGTTGCAAGGTATCCACTAATTGCATCTGCTTTAGTTGGCCATCGAAAATATACAATTTAATGCTCTCGTAAAGGCTCTCAGTGTCTTTGGGAACTAACACAAATTGCTGCATACCATCACTACCAATATTTACCTGCACTTCAAAGTGCTCGGCTATCATTTGCTGATCACCGCTTAATAGTAGTGCCGGCGTGGCGGTTACCCGGGTATCCAGAATTTGCACTGTCACTTGTTCCAAATCGGGATCATAAATCCACACTTCCTGGCCATTACTGACAATAGTTTGGGCAAAAGGATCTTCAGTTTGCCAATAAAACTTATTCGGTTGTAACAACTTCATTTGGCCACGGGTTTCTTGCAAACGACTGCCACTGGAATCCAGTAAATACTGCACAAAATCAGCTTGTAAACTGGCATAATTGCCTAAATGTTGCGTCAATTGTTGCGCTGGTGTGGCTGCCCATAACGACATAGAAAAAAACAGCGCGGCCATGCCAATAACGCTTATAGATACACCTTGTAGCCGCTTAAGTAAAAAAACCATATTAATCCCTTACTGGCGGTGGTGCTAATACTTCACGGCTACCATTATGTGCCTGACTAGTGATCACTCCTGCCGCCTCCATAGCTTCGATCATGCGCGCTGCGCGGTTATAACCAATCTTAAACTTGCGTTGTACTGAAGAAATGGAGGCGCGTCGGGTTTCAGTCACAAAAGCTACAGCTTCATCATATAACTGATCCATTTCTTCTTCATAATCACCAACCGTGGCTGTGCTATTACCACCGTCTTGATCGAAGGCACCTTCAATTATAGCTTCGACAAAATTAGGTGTACCTAACTGTTTCCAATCTTCTACCACCCGATGGACTTCATCATCACTTACAAAGGCACCATGAACACGTTCTGGGACACTTTTACCTGAGGGTAAATACAACATATCACCATGACCTAATAAACTCTCTGCCCCACCTTGATCCAGTATAGTACGGGAATCAATTTTCGAGCTCACTTGAAAAGCAATACGGGTTGGCACATTAGCCTTAATTAAGCCAGTAATGACATCAACGGAGGGTCTTTGGGTAGCTAAGATAAGATGGATACCTGCCGCTCGCGCTTTTTGCGCTATACGGGCGATAAGCTCTTCGACTTTTTTGCCAACAATCATCATCATATCGGCAAATTCATCAACCACCACCACAATATAGGGGAAAGCCTCTAAACAAGGTCGATCTTCTAAACTCTCACCAGTTAGTTCATCAGGCTGCCAAGTGGGGTCAAGAATATACTCACCCTTCTGGCGGGCATTAGAAACCTTGGCATTATAACCTGCTATATTACGCACGCCTTGGGATGCCATTATTTGATAACGCCGTTCCATCTCGGCCACACACCAGCGCAAGCCACCTGCGGCTTCTTTCATATCGGTAATCACTGGCGCCAATAAATGAGGTATACCATCGTAAATAGATAATTCCAGCATCTTTGGATCAACTAATAATAAACGTACCTGATCCGGTGTTGATTTAAGCAATAGGCTTATCAACATGGCGTTTACCCCCACGGACTTACCAGAACCTGTGGTACCAGCAACCAGCAAATGAGGCATCTTGGCCAAGTCGACAACCACAGGCTTACCGGCAATATCATTCCCTAACCCCATGGTTAATGGACTACTTGAACTTTGATAGGTTTTACTACCAATAACTTCACTAATACGCACCATTTCACGATTTTGGTTGGGTATCTCAATACCAATTACCGACTTACCGGCAATTACTTCAACCACACGCACGCTCATAACCGCCATAGAACGGGCTAAATCTTTAGCAAGATTACTAATTTTACTGACTTTTGTTCCCGGTGCTGGTTGTATTTCAAAACGAGTAATTACAGGCCCTGGGTTGACTTCAACTACTTCCGCAATCACCCCAAAGTCCATTAATTTGGCCTCTAGAAGTTCACTTAACTGAGCTAATTCTTCTTTACTAACACCAGGACTTAAATTAGCTTCAGGTGGATCTAACAAACTCACAGATGGACATTGGGTAGGCTTTACAGCTTTGCCATCCTGCGTTACTGAAGAATCACCAGTATCCTGTTTATGGGTTTTCTCTAAGGGAACAATTTTTACTTCACGCTTGGTATTTTCAGAATTTATAGAGGCCACAGAAGCAACTGGGTCAACTGCCATATTTACTGTTACTTTGGCTGAATTATTGGCCCCTGCAGGCTTTGGTTTTTTTGTCACTGGCTTTGGTTTTTTTGCTAAGGCAGATGCCACATCATTATCACTAATTTGCTGTTCATCAGCTTGACCAAATAATTCAGCAGTTCGACCCACCTTCACATGTTTCATGGCGTCTTCGTTGCTGGATGTAGGTTGCCACATATTTTGCCAAGCTTGGTTTATTGCATTACCCCAACGAGAAAATAAACCTGGTTTGGCGGATTGTTTTGGTGTAGCTGTAGTAATTTTTCTCGTAGTTACTGGCGGTTTATCCTGATATTTAAATAGGCCTTGCCAGCCTGCAACAATGGCATTTTCCAAATAACGCCCTGTGCTCTCGGTGATTTGCCCCCAATTAATATTTAACAAATGAGTTAGGGCAAGAAAAGTAACGGTGAGCAATAATAGATTAGCCCCAATAAGCCCAAGGGCTTGTACCATTGGTTGCGCAAAATTAGCGCCAACTACTCCACCGCTTCCCTCCGGATAAAGTAAAACACTATTGTCTAGATGAATGGCTACTAAAGTGCTTGCACCTAGCAAAGTAACAATTAAAGCGATTAATTTATACAGGGTGTCATGACTTTCACTATTACCTATATCAAGTATTTGTAAAAGATTGCGAGCAATTAAAACCAGTGGGATAATAAACGCAACCAGACCAAATAAAAGTAATAAAACACTGGCAAGTCCGGCACCAATATAACCACCCAGGTTATTTACATCCGGGGTATCACTGGCTTTGGAAAAACTTGGATCCAAGGGGTCATAGCTGCTAAGGACGAGTAATAAATAGGCACCGATAGCTAAACCTAAAAGTCGAAAGCCATACCAGCTATAACGTTGATAAAGTGCCTCAATAGTAAACGTGGTTTTCACCTTTGCCACAAATGTATCCCTTTATTTATTTTGTCTTTACATAGATAGTCTTAACAATCGCCGTTCTAGTACGTACTAGACCTACTTTAGTTATAAAGTAACCATTGAAATTATACACATCCATGGTGATAGATACCTAATTTAATGGAAAAATTCCAAAAAAAACCAATTTTTTCCCTTACCACGACCGGTTAATTGAAGTTCATCATAGTTAACAAGATGGCAATGACGATATACTATGATATGTCAAGAAAATATCCTGAAATCTAACATGCTCCATCAATTAGCAACGGATAATATTCACTTTCCACCGCTTAGTGAGGCACTAAGCGATCCGCCAGGTTTACTAGCTGTGGGCGGTGATTTATCCGTACCACGATTATTAAATGCATACCAAAGTGGTATTTTTCCATGGTTTGGCGAAGGTGATCCAATATTGTGGTGGGCGCCAACGCCACGAATGGTGTTACAACCAGAAAAGGTAAAAATATCAAAAAGTATGGCTAAATTAATACGCCAGAAACGGTATCAAATTACCTTTGATCAAGCCTTTGATCGCGTAGTTAAACAATGTGCCGATACGCCAAGAAGTGCTCAGTTAGATGAGCAGGCAACCTGGATAGTGCCAGCTATGCAAATAGCTTATAAAAGATTGTTTGAGGCGGGCTATGCCCATAGTATTGAAGTGTGGGATCAAGGTAATCTTGTTGGCGGCCTTTATGGAGTGGCCATTGGCAAGATATTTTGTGGTGAATCTATGTTTAGTCACCGCAGCAATACATCAAAGCTGGCCTTTATAGCCCTTGCACAATGGTTGCAAAAGTGGCAATTTAACTTAATTGATTGCCAGTTACCTACTGATCATTTGGCTAGCTTAGGTGCTGAAGCAATATCAAAGACAGCGTTTGAAAACTGTTTAAGTAACAATGCTCTTTATGGTTTAGACAGTTATTGGAATAAAAAATAGGCTTCAATAATGGATGCTAAGTCGCTTAATCAATTGGTATTTCTTAATACCCCTACCTCGCCTTGTAGTTATTTGCCAGAGCGAGAATCTAGGTCCATCTTTTTGCATCCAGAACAATCCATTGATGCGGATTTATATACGCAATTAAATCTACTTGGTTTTCGCCGCAGTGGTGCTCACTTATATCGCCCTTGGTGTGATAATTGTCAGGCTTGCCAAGCGGTAAGAGTTGATGTGGCGGGTTTTAAAGCCTCCAAAAATCAGCGTAGAGTGTTTAATCGAAACCAAGATTTAACAGTTGCATGGTGTGCCGTGGAAAACACCCCAGAGTATTACGCACTGTATGAACAATATATTAATTGTCGCCATCCTGATGGTGATATGTATCCTCCCTCCGAACAGCAATTTGATGGCTTTTTGTGTCGACCACCGGATAAGGTGAATAGTTATTTTTTGTGCTTTAGAAAAGACCAACGTCTTGTTGGGGTCGCTGTTGTCGACTTGTTGCCTGATGCTATTTCAGCCATTTATACATTTTATGATCCCGCTGAAGAAGCACGGAGTCTGGGTAAGTTATCTATTTTATGGCTAATTAATTGGGCGCAAAAACAAAACCTGCCCTATGTCTATCTTGGTTATTGGATTCGTGACTGCCAAAAAATGAGCTATAAAGCACATTATCAACCCCTTGAACGGTTTACCGGACTAGAGTGGCAGCCTATGGAGAAAGATTTAACCTTATAGATGACTGAGTTTTGCAATCTGTGCCAAATTCGGGCAAACTAGCGCGCTTTAATTGATCTAATTTTCACTTTTTGAGGCTTTAATGGCTAAAGAAGACCAAATTGAAATGGAAGGCACTATTGTAGAAACCCTTCCCAATACTATGTTTCGTGTAGAGTTGGAAAATGGGCATATTGTTACAGCTCATATTTCCGGCAAAATGCGCAAGCACTATATTCGTATTTTAACTGGCGACAAAGTTAAGGTAGAAATGACCCCCTATGACCTAACCAAAGGTCGCATTACCTTCCGCGCTCGCTAAGCCATTGATTTTAATTATTTCCGGGGCTAAGTATTTCTTAACCCCGGTCTTTGTATGCCTGTATTTAGGCAATTAAGCAGGATCTAACAACTTTACTTGTGGCTTCGCTGGCTCAGCCTGCAACGAGATAGCTTCGGTTTCAGGATCAACATCCACTTTTAATACCCCACCCACATCAGCTAGTTCGCCAAATAGTATTATTTCCGCCATCGGTTTTTTCAGTTCCTGTTGGATTAAACGCGCCATAGGCCGTGCACCCATATCGGCATCATAGCCACGCTTAGCAAACCACTCACGTGCAGCCTGACTAACCTGCATATGAATTTGTTTATCATCCAATTGCACTTGTAGCTGTTCCAAGAATTTATCGACAACGCCCAGAATCACCGATTCAGGTAACTTACCAAATTGAATAATATCATCAAGGCGGTTGCGGAACTCAGGGCTAAATAGCTTTTTCAAGGCTTCCATACCATCCGTAGTGTGATCTTGCTTGGTAAAGCCAATAGAACTGCGGCTCATGGCCTCTGCCCCAGCGTTGGTGGTCATCACCAAGACAACATTGCGGAAGTCTGTGGCACGGCCATTGTTATCCGTTAAGGTACCATTATCCATAACCTGTAAGAGGATATTAAATACTTCTGGATGCGCCTTTTCGATTTCATCTAGCAGCAATACACAATGGGGATTTTGGGTAACCGCTTCCGTTAGCAGACCACCTTGATCAAAGCCAACATAACCTGGAGGCGCACCAATTAGTCGAGAAACAGTATGTCGCTCCATATATTCAGACATATCAAAGCGCACTAGCTCCATACCCATAATGCGAGCTAATTGAATAGTGACTTCGGTCTTACCCACGCCAGTTGGGCCCGAAAACAGGAAGCTACCAACAGGCTTGTTTTCTGCGCCGAGGCCAGCACGGGATAATTTAATCGCATTAGCCAGAGTAGAAATAGCCGTATCTTGGCCAAATACCACGCGTTTTAGATTAGTTTCTAAATTGGACAATTGCTCTTTATCCGTTGCCGACACACTCTTAGCAGGAATACGTGCAATCTTAGCCACTACGGTCTCAACTTCCTTAACACCGATACTAGTGACACGCTTATCTTCTGGAAGTAGTTGCTGATAGGCACCCGCTTCATCAATGACATCAATGGCCTTATCAGGTAATTTTTTATCCGTAATATAACGTTCAGCTAATACGGCGGCAGCATCCACAGCCTCGGTCTCATAGCTAACTTGGTGATGGCTTTCAAAGCGCGAAATTAGTCCACGTAAGATGGCCTGTGTATCACTAACACTAGGTTCTTCCACATCAATTTTTTGGAAACGGCGCGCCAAGGCATGATCTTTTTCAAAAATCCCACGGAATTCCGTAAAGGTTGTTGACCCAATACAATGCAACTTACCTGAACTTAACATGGGCTTAAGTAAGTTAGAGGCATCCATAGAGCCACCAGAGGTTGACCCTGCACCTATAATTGTATGGATTTCATCGATAAATAAGATGGCATGGGGCTGTTTTTCAATATCACTCAGTAACTCTTTTAAACGTTTTTCAAAGTCACCTCGATATTTAGTACCGGCTAACAGGGTGCCCATATCTAAAGAATAGACTTGCGCATTAGCCATAACCGCTGGCACATTGCCTTGCTCAATACGATAAGCTAAGCCCTCTGCTATAGCTGTTTTGCCAACACCAGCATCACCCACTAGCAAGGGGTTGTTTTTCCGTCGCCGACACAATACTTGTACCAAGCGTTCAATTTCCTGTTGTCGGCCAATAAGGGGATCTATACGATTAGCCTGCACTTCAGCGTTAAGATGAACAGTGTATTTAAGCAAGCCACCAGCTTTGACTTCACTTTCATCACTATTATTTTCAATGGCTAGATTCTCTTCTTTGGTAACCCCATGGGAAATAAAGTTTACCGCATCAACACGCTCAATATTGGCATTGTGCAGTGCATATACAGCCTGACTTTCAGTTTCACTAAATATAGCTACTAAGACATTGGCACCACTAACTTCCATGCGTCCAGAGGATTGCACGTGAAACACAGCACGCTGCAGAACCCGTTGAAAACCTAGGGTGGGCTGTACATCAACTTCCGTCACATCGGCTGGTAACAATGGCGTTGTCTCTGTAATAAATACTTCTAACTTAAGGCGCAAATTAGCTACATCTGCTTCGCAAGATGTTAATACTTCAAGGGCAGCAGTATTATCCAATAGGGCCAGTAATAGATGCTCAACAGTAATAAATTCATGTCGATTATGGCTGGCTTGATTAAATGCTTCCGATAAAGTTTTTTCTAGTTCACGATCTAACATAGTTAATCCTCCAGCGGTTCTACTTCACAAAGTAAAGGGTGCTTGTGTTGGCGTGAGTACTGATTGACCTGCGCTGATTTTGTTTCTGCTACATCTTTACTATAAATGCCACATACCCCTTTGCCTTGGGTGTGCACAGCAAGCATTATTTGTGTTGCTTGCTCTTCATTATGCCGAAAGAAACGAATTAACACATCAATAACAAACTCCATTGGCGTGTAATCATCGTTTAATAAAATCACTTTATACATGGATGGCGGTTGCAGCTGCTGTTCACTGCGTTCCAACACCTCGATACCATGATTGTCCTCGGGTACATCCTGACTGTTGCGCATTTTGTCGCTCATGTAGATATAACTATAAATAATTTATATCACAGTTTATTGGGGTGATGAGTGAAATTTTCTAGCGTCTATAGAAATTTCTTTGATCTTTACCAAACTTTAATAAACCTAGCTTGCAT
>DNNY01000182.1 GCA_003497765.1 Oceanospirillaceae bacterium | reverse complement strand
GCGATTTGTTGATAATCACGCACAAAAAAGGCCAGTAAAATACGTGCCAAATAGGCCTGATCGGCATGGGTTAGGCTGCCAACAATGCCAAAATCAACAGCCATATATTGGGGCTTGCTAGGTGTAGCTGGGTTCACAAAGATATTGCCCGGGTGCATATCGGCATGGAAGAAACTATCTCTAAATACTTGGGTAAAGAAAATTTCTACCCCCACCCGGGCTAACTCTTTACGATCGATACCCGCAGCATCAATCGCTTTAATATCATTGACTGGCACCCCAAAAATACGCTCCTGCACTAACACTTTGCGATTAGTATATTGCCAATAAGTTTGGGGTATGTAGAGTATTGGGGAGTCGGTAAAGTTACGCTCTAATTGGCTAGCATTTGCCGCTTCACGCTGCAAATCCAGCTCGTCATACAAAGTTTTTTCAAACTCATTAATAACTTCGTGGGCGCGAAGACGTCGGAAATCTGGCACCCAAGTATTTAGCACCCTAGCGATGGCACGCATCAAGCGTATATCACGATACATAAGACGTTTAATGCCCGGGCGAATAACTTTTACTACCACGGCTTCACCCGTGCTTAGGCGAGCAGCATGTACTTGTGCTACTGAAGCGGATGCAAGTGGTGCAGATTCAAATTCTTTAAACGCTTGCTCGACAGGCTCACCTATAGCCTGCTCAATAATCCCTTGTGCTTCTTCACCAGGAAAGGGTGGCACCTTGTCTAGTAGGGTGGCTAAAGGCTCTACCCACTCCTCGGCTAGTAAATCACGACGAGTAGCCAATAACTGGCCAAACTTAACAAACACGGGACCAAGATCAATCAGTGCCTGCTTCACACGCTGGGGTTCACTACCCCGCACGGGCACCATATAGCGCCACGGCATAAGCCATATCGCCAGCCGCAAGGCGAATGGGATTTGTTGCCGCAATAAAGGCACGTCCAAACGATGACGGGTCAATACTCTGAGTAGAGTAAGTACACGCAATAAGGCTCTCATAATATGCCTATTATGCCTAAGGCTTGATACCAAAATGTAGCGCTACAATCCCGCCAGTCATATTGTTATATCGACAATTGACCAACCCCGCCTGCTCTAACATGCCTTTTAGGGTTTCTTGATCAGGATGCATACGAATTGATTCAGCTAAGTAACGATAGCTGTCTTCATCGTCAGCTACCAGCTTGCCTATTTTGGGCAAGATATTAAATGAGTAGGTATCATAGGCCTTGGTTAAGAGCGGGTTTTCTGTCTTAGAAAACTCCAAAATCAGTAGTCGCCCACCCGGCTTAAGCACCCGTGCCATGGACTCCAAGGCGGCCTGCTTGTCTGTTACATTGCGCAAACCAAAAGCAATAGTAATACAATCGAAGGTATTATCTGGAAAGGGCAAATTTTCAGCATTGGCTTGAACATAGCTAACGTTGCCAACAACACCCTTATCGATAAGCTTATCCCGCCCTACTTTGATCATGGAATCATTAATATCGGCCAATATCACCTGACCTTCAGGACCAACCAACTGACTAAACTTCATGGTCAGATCACCGGTACCACCGGCCAGATCAAGCACTGTGTGCCCCTCACGAACACCACTCATATCGATAGTTTGCTTTTTCCACAAACGATGAATGCCCATGGACATAAGGTCATTCATAATATCGTATTTGGCAGCAACTGAATCAAATACGCCAGCCACGCGAGAGACCTTGTCTTGCAAGGGCACTTCTTGGAAGCCAAAGTGAGTTGTTTGTTTAGGGCCTTGATCACTCATAAAAATTCTTCTGTGCTGATATAGATTATTTTGCCTGCTCTTGAGCTACCAGATAGTCAACTACAGCCAACATACCCTCTGGACTACCCGCCATATTGATATCCACCATATACTTACCATTGACCAACATACTTGGCACACTGGTGATCTTCGCTCTCACGGTTAAGTTTTTACCTTGACGTAGCTTGTTCTGCAAATCAAAAGAATTATAAGCATTTTCAAAATCAGCTTCACTTACACCCTGCTCGGCAAAAAACTTACCTAGCGCTTTTTTGCTTAAAATACGGCGCTTCTCGACATGCACTGCGTTATACATAGCATCATGTGTTTGCTCCAAAATACCTAGCTGCAAGCCAATATAATAAGCTTTGGCATAGTTTTCCCAGCTACGACCAAAAGTCACGGGCACTTCAACTAGGCGTACTGAATCGCTTTGCTGCTTAGACCAATTATGTAAAGCCGGCACAAAGGCATTACAGTGGGGACAGGAGTAACCAAAAAACTCATTAACAATAATTGCATCTGAATTACTTTTGATCGGACGATCAAGCACTTTATAATGGGTTCCGGCCTCATATTCAGCAGCAATAGCCGTTAGGGGCATTAACCATATAACAGCTAATTTTAATATTGTTTTCATCATCTTGTTACTCTCCATCGAGCCTTAAAAGAGCTATTGTTACCTGCTGTTAACAATGGCTCCAGTTGTTTTACGCTTTCTTTACTTTACCATTTTTATCAGCGGGTTAGAACTTGTCTTAGCATTCTTGGCTAGCATCAAAAAAGGGGTAGCAAAGCCACCCCTTTTAAATAAAGACAAGGTCTATTCAGTTTTACTTAGACAGGCCTTGAATATAGCTAGCAACAGCTTCAATTTCTTTATCGCTTAGCAAGGCCGCCACTTGGCGCATAACCATGGCGTCGTCGTTAGCACGCATACCACCTCGGAAGGCTTTTAATTGCTTGATAGTATAATCAGCATGCTGGCCACCTAGGGCTGGGAACCCAGCTTGGGCATTGCCAACGCCAGTTGGTGAGTGACAAGCTGCACAGGCGGCAATACCTTTAGCCGCATTGCCTGCGCGGTAAAGCATCTCACCAACTTCTACCAAGTCAGGATTAGCTGCGCCAATGGTAATGGCTTGGGATGCATAATAGGCCGCCATATCAGCAATGTCTTGATCACTTGAATTGTCGAGTATGCCCATCATTTCAGGAATAACACGTTCGCCGGACTTTACGTTATTCATCTGTTTGATCAAATAACGTTCTCCCTGTCCGGCCAGCTTAGGAAAGCTACCGACCACACTATTACCATCCGCACCGTGACAGCCTGAACACATGGCGGTTTTATCTTTTCCAGCTGCGGCATCACCAGCAGCGTAAGCAAGACTGACACAACCAAAGGTTATCAATAAGCATGCAACAATTTTCTTCATGGGAATTCCCGCAACCACTCTACTAAGTTTTAATGCCACCGGTAAAAATACGGGTTGGCAAATTTGTAAATTCAGACCTAACCAATATTTTTTGGCTTCTAGGTTTAGAAAAATCAGCAGGCATTATAAAGCTCTGTTCAAGCAACTTCAATGACCATTATGAGCACCTTTACAGGGCTTTAATTAATTTTCTCTTAATTGCTCACAATAATAGCCCAAACTCTCACTTTCTGGCTTAGCATTAACTCTTCTAAACTTCCTAATTATGCCTTTTTGTGCAGCGAGGAAAATAACCATCGTGTAAAGGTTTCAAAGTAGGTTAAAATAGCCCATTACGCTACGCTATGGTCTACCGATGTCAGCATTACATATTAATTTCCGCAGCGCTTCCTTTTTAATGAGCGCCAGCCGGCTTAAACAGTGCCCACCAGATACTGGCGCTGAAGTGGCTTTTGCGGGGCGTTCAAACGCAGGCAAATCCAGTGCCATAAATACCCTGACGCGTAATTCTCGTCTGGCTCGCACCAGTAAAACACCCGGCCGCACCCAGCTACTTAATTTTTTTGGTTTAAATGTTGAAGATGTCCGCTTGGTTGATCTGCCTGGTTATGGCTACGCTAAAGTACCTCTGGCTATGCAAAAAGAGTGGCAAAAGCATCTTAATGATTATTTAGAGAACCGTGATTGTTTAGCTGGCATTGTCCTTGTAATGGATATACGTCACCCATTACGGGAATTTGATTTGATGATTATTAATTGGTGTATCGCTTCCGAGTTGCCCTTGCATATCTTGCTCACCAAATCTGACAAATTAAAACGTAATGCGATGACCAATGCCCTGCGGGATGTTAGCAAAGCCCTTCCCGAACATCCCGAAGGACTTATCACTCTACAAAGCTTTTCTGCCAGTAAAGGTGACGGTCTACCTGAGTTAGAACGCCAGTTGGTCAGCTTGTTAAAGCCAGATCTAAACAACCTACCTAGCACATAGTATCTTTATATCCAGACACCTCTGAAAAGGCCACCAAAAGAGTCGGTACAAGTATGGCTGGCGTCAATAATCTCTTAAAAATGGGTAGTAATTATTCAATGATAAAACTCATTGTGTCTCTCTGTCCTAAATATTTCTAAACATTATTAATTTAATAAACAAATATGAAAAGAAAAATGATGGGACAATGTGCTATTTGAATAAGAACAAAAAAATATAAAAAGATTTTGCGTCGCTTTTTTAAGCCTTTTCTTGAATAGCCAATTTTTCAATTCAAAAGCACAAACAAAACTATATTTTTTAACAAAAACTATAGCTAGGCATAGAACTATTTCCTTTAAAAAGCTTTCTTTAATGATAAATTTAATAAGTTAATATTTTTGCATGTATCAAAATATATACTAATATCGATTAATAATATTATTTTTATCGTATATTTGTTCAGTGACATCACCTATGCCTAGATGGACATGCATATTATGGACAGACACATTATCTTAAAATGCGTTATATGGATTAGTTATCTTTTAGCACCCGCCACCAGCAATAGCAATACAGTGCCAGAGACGAGTTTGTTTGATGGCAAACAGGCTCCATATCTTATTTCAAAATCCCAGACAAACAATGGCAAGTATTCCAATAAGGCCGTGAACTCAGGCACTTGGAAGAATTTCTCATTAGCATCTATCGCAAAATCTGACAACAACTTGGAGACCAGCCTTGATCAGCTCCAAAAAGAGCAGATACATCATCTGACAAAGTTCAGTCAGAATCAGGCAACGTTATCTCCGACCAAAACAGAAGAAGAGGTTGGTTTTATTGCCTTTGAGGTGAGTGATTATAAGCAACCAAGCAATATGGCTGTGCAGCAGATTGCTGAGCTACTGGCCTCTTTTCCCGATGATGTGCAAATTTTACTTTCTGGTCACCCTTATACAGGGGACATATTGCTACCAGAAAATCTATCTCAATTACGCGCCAACACACTTAAGCAAAAGCTGGTTAAGGAAGGCATTAGTCCTCTGCGTATCATCACGCAAACAGCCAAATTTGAAGCTGATCAAGATGACAAAGTGTTACATGGAGTAGCTGTCTATATTCGAAGGGCAGAATCCTCTACGCCAGTGATAAAGGCAACCATAGATATCTCTGAGGATCCAATTACAGTGGCTTCAGATAGGCATTCCTTTACTCAAGAAACATTACAAGTCCAACAATCAGAACCCAAGGCTAGGGAAAAACAATATCAAGCGATCACGAATATTACTGCCAACACCGCAGATAATTTTGAGCACTCTCAGACACCAAAGTTTGCAGCTGATAACACATCTTATTGCAAAGAGATGCAATTTAAGCCAGGAAGCCTAAGAGCCAATATTGAACGCGAAATTAACGACTGTGGTTATGTAATGGGGCGTTGGGTATTTGGTACAGAAAACACATTACTAGATTGGTATGTGCCACTGAGTTTTCAAACTCAAGCAACTAAGGGCCTTCCTGACCTACTTACCTTTATTGAGGAAAATTATCAAATTCGAGCCCATGTCCATCAGATAGACCATTCTATCGATTTTCTGCCCAGCATAAACCAGACTAACCAGGTACCTAGCTATGCAGAAAATTAATGCCAATCTAAATTATGTCGTGTTCACCATGGCATTTACTTTGACTGCTTGCAATCAATTGCCCGAACAACCAGCAATTGCAAACGACCACGTTAGCCAAATTAAACAGCTTAAAGAACAAACCCAGAGTAATTGGCAAGGCACTGTTTTTTCCCAAACAGTCCAAAAGCCAAAGCCGATTAAAGTTCTCAGGCAAGCCCCTTGGCTAAGTAACACAGTTATTTCAAGTTATGGCGGTATCAAGGCCAAAACCGCTATTAAGACAATATTACAACAACGCCCAGTGCGTTTTGAGATAAGCGGCACCTACAACCCAGCTGTGCAAGTGGTACCTAATGCCAATACCTTTGCCGAACACTTAGATGGCATATCGGTACAGACCAACTGGGCCTACACCATTAATGATGGTGTGGTGGTGTTTACCGACTGGATAGTGAAAAACTATCAACTTGACTTTGTCCTTGGTAACAAAAGCAGTTCATTAAATGTGCCAGGTATTGATGGCCAATCTGGGGGCGGCACTAATAGCTTTAGTGTTGGCTCAGATAGCGGCGCTGAAGTAGGCCAAATTCTGGACAATATTTTTGCTAATGCTGTAAGCCCAAATGAACAAGAGGATCTAGGCGGTCGGCAACCTTCATATACAGTTATTAAAGCAACGAACTCTGTGCTGGTATCAGCACCGCCCAATATCCATCAACAAGTAAAGGCTGCCATTACTGATATCAACGCTGTTGCTGGGCGCAGTATCTATTTGGATTTTGATATTTATGCGGTGGAGTTACAAAACAAACATCAACGCGCCATCGATATTCAAGCATTAAGTAATTATGGAGTGCAGTTGGTATCCAAACAAACGGCTGGCAGCATGTTGGGTGAGGCTTCACCACTGTTATTTGGACTTAAATTCGATACTGGTAATGCCAATGATCACCGGCAAATTATGTTGCAGGCTTTATCTAGCCAAGGTGAGGCAACCCTTACCAATGAAGGCTCATTACTATTAAAGAATAATGAAGTCGGCAGTATCCAGAACACCCGCTTAGATCGCTTTGTTGAAGTGGGCTTAGGCGCAGATAATTTAACCACAGCACCAGCCTATCATGAATCCTTAATACAGGTACTGCCATCCATTATGGATGAGCAAATCAATCTGCGCCTAATATTTTCTGCTACAGATGTTGAGCCCTATTTAGCTCAGCTGACCAGCAAAATAGTCGATGGCGTAAAGAATACCCAAATCCAAATGGACAAGGTGCGATTGGGAGAACGTTTTGATATTCCAACTGAAATCAATAATGGTGAAACGCTTATGTTGGCTGGGCTAAGCACCCAGACAGCCAATATCGGTAGTAATAACAACCCTCTACTGCCTGGGTTGGGTAAAGGGATTGATCACCATCAGACAAGACGCGAAGTCATTATAGTCATGACTGCGTATGTGCTGGATTAAGGAATAAGATCATGACCAACTCACTATTTAACCAGCCCCGCCCAGCCTTACCGATTGGTCTTCCAGATGGTGGTGATTTAGGTGCTATGTCAATAGAGGCCCATATTAATGGTGAACCAATTAATCTAGTGTATCGAGCCCTAGATGAGGTGTTTGATCATAGGGGCTCACAACTAGCGCGAGAACTCGTTAATTTTGCCAACCAGCACAACTGTAACTATGCCCTGCTTGTTGGCGGTAGCTGCTGGGTTGCAGAAAGTCGAGGCTTATCTTTTGCCGCCCAGTTAGAAAACCATAAAGTGCTGAAAAACTACGACATGGTTGTCATGCCATTTGATGATGTAATTTATTTAGCGGCAATGGATAACGGCCTTCTGCTTCAGGAAAAAGTTTATGCCGTCACCAAAGCTCTAGAAATCCTATTGGCCTGCAAAAACGACCAACAGCTGGCTATCCTAGCTGGTGGCAAGGCCAGCAATAAGCTCCAGCAAGCTGGCTTAAATATTAATTGTTCAGCGTCATTAGTCACTGGTGGCAAGAAAGCTAGAGCTTATACCTATCAGCCACTTAGCATATTGCTACTCCAACACCGGCTTTATCACACGCGTTTGTTGTTACTAGCTAGTAAAGCGATGGTTGCTTTGTTAGGTTTGGGTCTGTTGTTTTACTTCTTCAATTTAGAGGAGGCAAAAGAAGTAATAGTAGAAAAAGTAAAGCAAGCACAAGAAGTCACAATACCACCACCACAGGAAAACCTTAATAACCATGCCAATCAGGTTTTACTGCAGCTTAAGCCATGGCTAGGCAGCCCTTGGCTAGACTTTCTCACCACTTGCCGCCTGACCGAGATCACTCTTAAAGGCACTCGTTTAGCCTACCAAGGTCAATGGATGGATAAACTCCAAGGTTGTGGCAACTCGCGCTTACGACAGGTGGTGAAAGTAAAGCAATTACAGCTCAACGATCAAGGTGATGAATGGCGAATTAGCGGTATAGCTTTACCTATTTCAGCCACCCCAAAAGCACGCCCCAGTACTGTCCAAACTTTGGACCAATTGCAACAACTGGCTCTATATCTTGGCTGGCAACTAACCATTCAAAACATCTTGCGTCGTGGTGAAGCAAGGGAAATAAGAATAAGCCTAGCTGGAAAATCCTTTAACCAAACCATGCTTAAGTTATTAAGCGAGCACTTTCTGTATCTTCCAGCACAATTGGAGCAAGCCAAGCTGGTCTTTAATCCAGATAACTTGGACATCATCAGCGCTGAATTCGAATTTCAACTATTCACTACTGGGGAGGAAAGAGTATGATTTTATATAGTAGCCACAGCCTACCCGTACTTTACCGTCATGCTACCCTTGCTCTATTAATATGCCTACCGATAAAGGCTAGTGCTACCGACCTAACTATTTTGCTAGCCGAGCAAGAGCAACAATTACTGCATATTGCTGAACAAAAGCGCCAGTTACAAAACCTGAGTGATCTTTTGCCCTCCTTACAGGCCCTAACCAACTATCCACAAGCCTCTATTGAGCTGTTGTTGGACACCATGCCTATGGGACGCTTGTCGGCTGACGATAAAGAACTACTGAAACAGGTAATTAATACTCTTCGGCCCCAGTCGATGACAGACCCAATACCTGCCATAGTTACACCTACGCCAGCAACGGAGCTAGAGCAAAAGCCAGAATCAGAAACAGAAACAGAACCTGTACAAAAATTAAACAATATATTACCTGCATTACAGCAATTAGCCACGTATCCAAAAAGGGCTGTGGAAATACTCATTGATGACTCTCAATTGGGAGGGGTATCTAGCAGTGAAAGGCAGCAGTTAAAGCAAGTCATTGATGCCTTGCGATCACAACCGATGATCACAGAAAACCAAAACAGATTAGCCACAACTGTAAATACATCAGGTGCGTCGCTAGCAAAAACACCACCTGATGAGACAAGCAAACAAACAATCGCAATAAAAGCCGATGTGTCAACAGAAACTGAACTCGAGACAAAGCCTGAGACTCTGCACGAATCACAAACAAATATCGAAAACCCTATTCCAGTCATGGCCATACTAGGCGATGAAATGGATAAATTCAAAAGCCGAGTTGTATTTCAGACCACCGAGAGCGACACCCTGATTATTCTTCAACTTGGTCAAACTTTTGAATATGAAAACCATGTTTACCAGCTCTTAGACATTCAGTTTGACACTAGTGAGGCTGTCACCCGCTTTGATATTCAATTGCAAACACCAGAAGGCATTAAAACCTATCAACTGCCGAGGTCTGTGTCATGGTAGCGAGCCAGATTATTACTGATGTCACTGAGCTAGAGGCTGTTGTCTGTAGCACTGAAATTCCCATTGTGCAATATCTACAGGATCGGCCTAGTCTGCATGCCATCATTACGGAACAAGGTGGCATTCTCTATGTCAACGACAATCTACGCATGCTTAAGCAGCTGCTCCGAGTTGTTAAAGAAACTCTTGGTGTTGAGCCACAACTCCGAGAAATCAGTGAATCTGTGTACCAATCCTTTACCCAGGCCAGACAACTATTACAAAAACGCCCAAATAAGCGGCGAGAAGTAAGTCGCAACAAATCTGTAGAAGAACTTCTGGCCAGAGCTATTGATAGTGAGGTGTCAGATATTCACCTGCACGCCTGGCAAGACTCCTTTATTGAAGGCAGCGGCATTAAGGATAACATTGGTCGCCATGCTACATCCTCTTGGATTCGCTTCCGCAAACATCAAACTTTAGTCAATGAAGCACGTATTAGCTATGAAGAAGCCTACGGTATCTACCGTGCAGCCTTTACTGGCGAGCCATATGGCTGCGCTAATATTGATGACCGAAGAGGTAATGATGCTTCGTTCCAACACCCCTATAAAGGGCAAACCTATCTGGTGCGGCTAGCATCTGTGCCTGAAGCTCGTGGCACCTCCATGACATTTCGTATTCGCAATGCCAAAGATAGTGTGCAGCTAACTGATTGTGGCTATTCCAACAAACAATTGGCCATTATTCAGCGTTTTGTAAAAAACAATGGGGGGTTACTGGTGGTTGGTGGGCCAACCAATTCAGGTAAATCGACAACGCTAACTGCCTTTCTTGATGCCATGCAAAATAAGGCCATCCTCTCCTATGAAGATCCCGTAGAAGTGCTCTTGCCAGAAGTATCCCATATTCAGATACGACGTGATTGCATTGATGCTGAACAAACTATCCGGGAGTTAATGCTGCAAACCATGCGTATGGACCCAGATGTAATTAATGTGGGCGAACTGCGGGATGAACTGATGGTGTCTTTTGCTAAAGAAAAAGCCACCGAGGGGAAACTTACAACCGGTACCACCCACTGCGGCAAAATTATTATGTGCTTTACCCGTCTACTTCAACTAGGTATTAGTGTGGAAGAGCTGGCAGCACCTGATACCTTAATGGGTGTTATTTGCCAAAAACTGGTCCCTGTTAGTTGCCCCCATTGCGCCCTCTCAGAACATCCAGATCCGCAACAGCAGGCCTATTACCAAACCCATCTCGGTGGTGAGCTTCGTTATCGTAACCCAGAAGGTTGTAATGCCTGTGATTATTCAGGCATCAGTGGCCAAACATTAGTGTCTGAAGCGGTAGAAATAAATCGCACCATTCGCGAGCTAATTAGCCAACAAAGCTGGGATGGCATTATTGATTATTTCTGGGAACATCAGATCGACACCTTACACATAGATGCTTTAAAGAAAGTGCAAATTGGGCTGCTTGACCCCACCCTTGTGGAACAGCGTATTGATCGTTTTTCTGTCGAAAACCTAAGGCATCACTGGCAGCCTCAATCACATGATACAGGGGAAGCCATAGCATGTTAATCAAAGTCACAAAGCGCTTTGCCCGCCATCTATATTATCGCTTTTATCAAACCTTCTTGTTTGATGATGCCGACCGGCGGGAGTTTTTGGAAGTTATGCATGCTCAGCTTAGCGGCAATTTACCTCTGAGTCAGATTTTCCAGAACTTATCACAAACAGGTACAACTCAGCAGATAAAAAACTTGGCACGTCAGTCATTACAAGATTTGACCCTTTATCATAACTGCACGCGTCAATGGCAGCACCATTTCCCTTTAAAAGATGCTCTGCAATTAAAGGCTGCAGCCCAACAAGATCAATTGATAAGGGGTATCGAATTGGTGCTAAAAGGAAAACAGGAGGCCGTTTCCTTTTTTGATACCGTTATCAAAAGCAACATGCAATATCTTATATTTGCCGCTAGCTTCTTGCTTATGATCGTATTGTTTAATGGGCAGCGGGAAATGCTGGAGTCCTTTAACAAAGATATGCTCTTGCTTACGTATATGGATGTAATAGCTCGCTGGGGCGGTATAAGTTTGCTGGTGCTGCTTATACTAGTGATGCTCTATTACTATTTACGCAGACGCCTGATGGCGCCGGCTCGATCTTGGGCTTATAAATTTGGGTTTTACCAAGCCTATGATCGTATGGTGGCTTTTGAATTCTGTTCGTTAGCCGCCGACAGCCTTCGCAATGGTTTAGATATGAGCCTAATTACGCGTATTGCAAGCGGTATCTATACGAGCCATCAGCAAAACCATAGTCTATTTCTTGTGCGCCAACGCCTTACTGATGGCTTTGCTGTCGCTGACGCCCTGCGCAATACGCTATTAGAACCGCGCTTTAGTGATAGCCTTGCTTCTTTTGCCCCCAATGAAGGCATCGAAGCCCTCGCCTTTGGCTTTGAAAAAGTGGCACATATGCTCAATATCAGTATTCGCCAGCAACTACGCCAGAAGCAGTATTACTTAATGTCAGCCCTGCTAATACTGGGCGCAATCCTTTTTTATCCCATTCTACAGTTAATCTCAGGTGGCGGTATTTCGCCTCCCGGGATGTAGAAATAACCCTGCCTAGAAAAAGGCAAACACACAAAAACAACTGGAGTTCTGAAGATGAATACATTAATTAAAACATCAACCGATAAAACAAATCTACTTGCTGCGCAAAAGCAAAAAGGCAATACCATGGCAGCCTTTGCCGTTGGTATGGCACTTATGGCTGGTGCTACTGCAGTTATACTTGTTGAAGGTACTGAGTTATTTGGTGAAAGCGACCAACTTCGCGCTACTAATGAAATTACCAACATACTAAATGATTATAATACGGTAAGGACAGCAGATCCGGCTAATCCTGTTACTAATGTTCAAGTTCCTGCCTTAACTGGCAACAATATTTATGGCAATGCCAACAATTGGGCTGCTTCAGTGTTTACTTATCAAGTGGATGATGCTGAAGTTTGTGCACAAATGTTAGCAAGCTTTAAGAATCATCGTCGTGTAGTTGGGACGAATGCTACTACCCTATGCACACCAGATGCAGCTGGCAATAATACCGTTTTAAACCTAACCCTAAACTAGGCAACTAGATTAGAAACTACCAAATTGATGTAAAGAACATAGCAGGTAGCAATTTCTAACACTGATTATCAGTGTTCAGAGATTGCTGCGCTCTGTTCGTCAATACTAAGATTTAGACGCACATAATAACCGTGTGGGTATTATTTTTAGTAACCAGGGAAGAATTGCATCGAGAATGGACTATGTTACAAAAACGACAACTATTCGGCTGTTATAGAAATCGTCTATATAATCAGAGGGGTATTTCACTATTACCACTGGCGATCAGTATCGCCATCTTTACTATCATTGCCGTTCAGTACAATCTGCCGCAGATAGAACAACAAAGGCGTAAAGTAAATATCACTAACGCCCAAATGACTAGTGCCCAAATATTAAATGCCGCCTTGGACTACCGTGTTGATAACGGCTTATGGCCCGTTAATGCCAGTGACCTAACTCCCACTTATTTATCGATCATTAATAATAATGCTTGGGGCCATGGGTGGACCTTTATTCAGCCTCCCGGAAGCTTGGGTTTAGTACTTGCTACGCAAACCAGAGACAACCGAACGGCAATGGCTTTAGCGGCTAAATATGGCGCTATTGCTCGGGTATGTGCCAACGGTATCCAGTTATGTGGCGCCCCAGATCTTAATGGCAATTGGGTGCATATCGGCATTGCACCACCTTAAGGAGATAACTAGTAATGCAGACAATCAACCTTTTGCATTTATGTCACAATCGACGCCATAAAGGGATAAGTACAATGCCTGGCTTAGTAGCCTTGTTAGCCGTAACACTTGTGGTGGTTCAAATCGATCTACCCAAAGCACAAAAGCAGATGCAGCAAACCCAGGCTATGGCCAATACCAATGGTAGCGTGCAACAACTGAGCGCTGCCCTAAGTTATTTTAACGATCATGGCGTCTGGCCTACAGCCCTAAATGAACTAGCACCTTACCTACCTATACAACCAAAAAATAATCTTCTGCAAAGCATGACCAAGCTGAGTACCAACAATACCAATGCTGAACTGCTATTTAATGTCGGGACCTATGCACAAGCCAAACAATTGGCACGACACTTTAACCAACTGGACATAGAGATAGTCAACCAGCATGGCGATATAAGCCAAAACCATGCTGTAAATACCTTTGTAAAAGTACAATTAGATGCAACGAAATATGGTCAATGGCAAGACTTTGGCCCTTGGCTACCTGCCAATGAATGCCCTGCTGATACAGGCAAACTCACTCGCTATGGGCACTGCAAAAAAGATAACCAGCCCTTTGCCTGGTGTTTAGGTGATAAAGCAGAAACAAAAAACTGTGACCGCGCACCAGAGTGGCTAAAGGGTGAATATACTTATGGCGCCTGCATAAACAAACAACAAACCAAGAAACCCAAGAACTGTAAACAAGGTTGGCATGATGGTGAACAAGTAGCTTGTGATATCGAAGGGACTACAGAAATGGTCACTTGTGAGCCAGCATATTGGCAAGAAGAATGGGGGGAATGGGGGGTTCTGCCAAGCAGTCACATTCTAATAGTAGAACGAAGATTCGTGGTAAATGATATTTGCATGAAAGGCTTTATTGATGAGGCCATGCAGGAATGTGATCCTTCATTACAATTACCTATTGGCTTCAAGATATACCAAATGCGTTTGAAATTTAATCACCCTGATTTCGAAACCGATTGGAAATATATACCAGATGAAAATGGGGCGCATTTTGAAGTTGATAAAAGCCGCTTTGTGATTAATTTGGAAACCCGCGATAGGGACTGTGACAGGAACTGCCCATGAGCTTAGATCCATGCTAAAAAATAATGAAATATAGGGGCTAGTTATGAATAATGTGGCATTAATGGTTGCTATGGGTGGCGCCCTTGCAACAAGTGTGTACTTCTTATCAGAGTATCACCAAGATCAAGCAGATATCCATGTTCAAAGCTTTATGGCCGGTATGGAAACAAGTGCTCAAAGTACCTCGCCATTAGACAACGGCAGCCAGTGCGGGCAAATAGATGATGGTTTTGTTCAATTTTTGCCCTCTGGCACCCAGTGGAGTATCACCTTAAATGAGCCCAGTTGCGGGCAAGCAGAATTGCAAGTGGAATTGCCTAAAGACGTAAACCCCTGGCAACTACTGGAACGTGCTCCCAATGCAAAGGTAATTGGTCAGACTGTAACTTGGCCCCTACCTTTGGACTATCAATCCAAACTAAACACGCCATATATCACCACGTTAGAAGGAGGCCAAACCGACCATAATTCAGGATGTGCTTGGTTTAAGTGTGGTGGCACGAGCACTGGCATTGATCTCTACCCACCCACCCCTAGCTTTACCTATGCCAAAGATGACCAAGAACTGCACACTGGTAATCTAATGTCACTACCAACAAATATTACTAACGATAACAGCTTAGAGCTTGGTGGTTACTGTGAAGGTACCGGCTCAACTGTGACCATATATAATGACAGTTCTGCCCTTGCCACTGTTAAATGCCAGTGCCCGCAACCGGAGGCAAAGATAGATGAGAAAACAAATACATCAACGCCATCAGAATCCGATGCAATAACTGAAAACGAGAACCAATGTATCTGGACCTACCCCGCCTCTATCACCCACAACAATACTTACCTATTTAATATTAAAGAGAGTGATTGGGTAAATAACACCAGCCAAGCCACTACAAACTTTGAGGTAATTGGCGATTTGTATGCTGATCCACTCAATCTGACTTTAGATAATGATTCTGGCTATAGCAGTACTGATAATATTACTAACAATACTCAGATAACTATTTCAAATTTGGAGCCGGGAAGCACCTGGGAGTACCGTCGCAAAGGTGACAATAATTGGCATCAAGGCAATGGCAACAGCTTTACCCTTGCCGCTAACATTGTCTACCCAATAGGGACAATAGAAACGAGACACACTGATGCCGCCGGCAATAGCCGTATTTCTAATTATGCTGAGACAGTAATAACCGATACCAAATCCCCTGTATTTACCTCTTCTATGACAAATAGTATCGATAAAAATACCCTGTCCCCAACAGCGGTAGTTTATCAAGCTACGGCTTCAGACCAGAATAACGTCCGCTACAAACTAAGTGGCAATGACGCTTCATTATTTGTGATTGATGTTAATAATGGCAACGTCAGTCTTAATAATACCAACCAAAACACCTATAGATTTATTGTGACGGCAGAAGATGAGGCTGGCAATACAGCAACTCAGCCTGTCACCCTCTATATAAATTCTGCACCCACATGGCAACATACGGGCTATGCTAACTGTGACCGCAGCATTGGCCGCAAAGATGCTATCTATAGCTGTCAACAAGGTTGGTCAAATGGTGCTCCGTTGCCTTGTAGCGGGCCCAAACCAACAGGTACCGCAAGCTGCCCTATAGATGGTGTTTGGTCAAACTATTCTGCTTGTAGCAAAGCAACCTGTACTAGTCCTAAAAGCGTAAAGACGCGAACCTGCACTCCCCCTAGAAATGGTGGTATGCAATGTCGTCGACTCGATGGCACATTTACTTCACCAGCAAATTTAACAGAAATTACATCATGTCCTGTTGACCCCAACTCCTGTAAATTTGTTATTAATCAAAGTAGTAATAATGGCATTAATATTGCCAACTTAGTAAGTGGATCAAAATACAAACATGTGACAATTGAAATTTCTCCAAACGTAATTTTAGTGGCACCAGACATTAATAGCTACGCTATAACCACCGGCAGTGGTTATGCCAGTCTAAAAATTATAAATAGAGGAACTATCTTAGGCCGTGGAGGGAAAGGCGGTGATGGAGCAAGGATTATTTCGCGATGGCAAAGTAGATACAAATACTGGTTTGGTATAGATTCTACCACTGGACAAGATGGCCAAAACGGTGGTGATGCTATTTTAATATCAACCAATATAACAATAGATAATAAGGGAATCATTGCTGGAGGTGGCGGTGGCGGTGGCGGTG
>DNNY01000187.1 GCA_003497765.1 Oceanospirillaceae bacterium | reverse complement strand
ATAAACGCCAATATGAGGCGCGATGACTAAGCCTGCTGCTGCCCAAAGTCATTTTTGGGCTTCAGTACCCGGTAAGGTGATTATTACCGGTGAATATGCTGTGGCCTTCGGTCAGTCAGCTATTGGCGTTGCCATTAATCGTTTATCGAAAGCCACCTTAAGCTGTCAGCCAGTTGCCTCCAATACTGAGGCTATGCTAACTCTGCAGCTACCTCAATTACGTAAGCAGCGGACTCTCTTTGTCCATAAGGCCCAGCAACTTGCTGACCATGTGGCGCAGCAACATAAAGCTTTTTTGGCTGGGCAGATACCTTTGTCTAATCTATTTTCTGATCCAGAAGATTTGCTACTGGCGGCATTGGGTTATGGTATCTCTATTAATCAGCTTGCTGTGCAACAGCATCTGAATTTTACCTTACATAGTGAGCTCTTAATGGGTGGCGGTATGGGTTCATCCGCCTCTACCATTGCTGCACTATTGGCAGCTTTGCTACACGCCAATTCTTATCCATTTGATAAGCAAAGCCTTTATCAACAGGTACAGGTTATCGAGCATTGGCAACATGGTCGTTCAAGTGGTTTGGATCCTCACCTATGTGTATATGGCGGTATGCATTTCCTCCAAGGTGGGCAGTATCGGCAATTGCATGTCTCTATTCCTCGGCATTGGTTTTTGGTGTCTTCTGGCAACCCCCAAAGCAGTACTGGTGAATGTGTTGAGCTGGTGCGACAGCAACAACATTCCGAGTCATTTTGGCAGCAGTTTGGAGAGGTTGTTAAGGCTATGGAAGGGGCCTTGTTAGAGGCCGATAGCGACACTTTGGTGGAGCTAATAAAAGCCAACCATCGTTTATTGCAAACATTAACAGTGGTGCCCAAAACAGTGGCTGATTTTATTGCCCAAGTTGAGCTGGCAGGCGGTGCTGGTAAAGTTTGTGGTGCTGGCAGTATTCGTGGTGAGGCTGGCGGTCTGATATTGGTTGCGGGCGTTAATATTGAACCCTTAGAAAAGCTTTGTCAGGCCGCAGGTTATCAATATTGGCCCTTAGACAGCAACCACCAGGGGGTAATCTATGGCTAAGCAAGGGATTATTTGCTCTGCTCCTGGCAGTGCCATGTTGTTAGGTGAACATGCTGTGCTACATGGTTATCCAGCCTTAGTGGCGGCTTTGGATATTAGGCTTAAGGTAATATTAACGCCACTTGAAAACCAACAATTGTGTATTGAGTCTAGTTTGGGTCAATGGCAATCTCACTTAAGTGATTTAGCTGAGCTACCTATTGCTGGTCATCCCTTACGTTTTGTCTTTGCTGGCATACAACAAGTAGCTGCTAAGACAGATTTACCAACTGGCTTGATGATCACCATTGAGTCTGAAATTGATAGCACTATGGGGCTGGGTTCTTCGGCTGCCCTGAGTGTGGCTTTAGTGGCCGTATTGCGCCGCTGGCTAAACTTGGATACGGCGCCTGCGGTTATTTTAGCTGAGGCCGCAGCGCTAATTCGCCAAGTGCAAGGACGGGGTTCCGGTGCTGATGCTGCAGCCAGTTGCTATGGCGGTTTGGTGCGTTATGATGCAGACTCAAAGCAAGCACAACCCTTGTTATTAGATGCCAAGAAAGTTATTCCCGCTTTGCGCCTAATTTATACTGGTTATAAGACACCAACAGCCGATGTTATAGCCATGGTGACAAAATGGGCGCAGGCTAAACCACAAGCCTACGCAGACATATATAAATCCATGGGTGAGCTGGTTACTAGTGCTGAGGCGGCTATATTACAAGCCGATTGGCCTGCCTTTGCTAAGGCCATAAATGCCTATCAGCAACACATGGTTGCCCTAGGGGTTTGTGATCAAGGGACACAGAAGGCTATTGATGCTGCTTGGCTACAAGTGTCAACAGACAACCAGCTAGCGGCAGTAAAAATATCTGGCTCAGGGCTAGGCGATTGTATACTTGGTCTTGCCGTACCAGAACTAGTAGACTGGCCTCATAGACAATTTTCTATGCACATCGGCACGCAGGGTTTAGTATGGCACTAACCAGCCAGTGGGTGGACAATAAACTAGAGATACTATGACAGCAATTACCCCAGCACTTTGGGTGCAAGAAGAGCTTTTGGCGGGCCGATCTTTGCAACCAACCCAAGAACAGGCCACAGCCTATGCGCCGGCAAATATTGCCTTAAGTAAATATTGGGGTAAGCGCGAAAGCCAATTTAATTTACCCCTGACTGGCTCTCTATCTGTGTCCCTAGCTAATCATGGTACGCATACCCAACTTAGCCTGATTGATGCTGCTGATCACCAAGTCTATTTAAATGGTGTTGAGCAAGCTGGAGAATCAGCTTTTGTTGTGCAGTTAAAAGCCTGGTTAAGCTTATTCTTACCAACTGGTATTAGTCTGCGTATTGAGACCCGTAATACCATTCCCACGGCAGCTGGTTTGGCATCGTCGGCCAGTGGCTATGGTGCTTTGGCACTGGCCTGTAATGAGCTTTGTGGCTGGCAGTTAGACTATACGTCACTCTCAGCTTTAGCGCGGCTTGGTAGTGGCAGTGCTAGTCGTTCTTTATGGCATGGTTTTGTAAAGTGGCAGGCAGGAGAGGCAGCAAATGGCCATGATAGTGTGGCTTATGTTTTACCGGAGCGCTGGCCTCAACTAAGGGTAGGTATATTAACCGTTAGTGATGCCAAAAAGGCGGTTTCCTCGAGAGAGGGCATGGGGCGCACAGTACAAACATCGGCATTATTTAAACAATGGCCAGCCCAAGCCGCAAGCGATATGCAACATATTGAGCAGGCTATTATGGAAAATGACTTTGTGGCTCTTGGGCAAAGGGCCGAACACAATGCCATGAGTATGCACGCCACTATGCAGGCCGCTTGGCCACCATTGGTCTATTGGCAGCCAGAAAGTTTAGCCGCTATGCAGCAAGTATGGGAGCTACGGCAACAAGGCCTAGAGGTTTATTTCACTATGGATGCTGGCCCTAATCTTAAGCTGTTATTTGAAGCCGCCAATACGGCGACTATACTGCAGCACTTTCCTACTCTGGAAGTCATCCAACCTTTTGCTGACCCAAGCTAGCCATGCACGGCTTTCTGTTGACCCGCCACCATAGTGATCAGTCCAATGGTTTACAGTTGGATTACTGGTTGGCAACGGAGCAAGGCCCAGTATGTGTGCAACAAAGCCAGCAGCAGCGAGTTTGTTTTTTTGATAGTCAGCAACACGATATGGTCCAGCAAATACTGGCACAGTCTCCACCAACCAAACAGCATTGCCAACTGAAACACATTGAGTTGAAGTGTTTTTCTGGTCAAAACGCTATGGCCTTATATACCGATAATGATGCTGTGTGGCGGCAATTACGTCCCCAATTAGAAGCCAAGGGGGTGGAGTTAATGGAGGCTGATCTGCGGCCCGAAGAACGCTTTCTTATGGAGCGATTTATTACGGGCGCTATGCAATTGGATAGCTCTCCTGACGCACTAATTAACAAGCGTTATGGTCTAGTCAGTAATGCGCGCATCAAGGCCAGTGACTATATTCCTACGCTACGATGCGTCTCATTGGATATAGAAACCTCTATGGATTGCAGCCGTATCCATAGTATTGCCCTCTATGCTCAAGACAAACAGACCGAGGTACGTAAGGTTTGGTTACATTGGCCAGCAGAAGATTTGCCAAGAGATTTGCCCGACTATACAGAGGTAATGCCTAATGAGCGGCAGATGCTGCGTGAGCTCGTGCACTGGCTAGAAAATTATGATCCAGATGTATTTATGGGTTGGAGCTTGGTGCAGTTTGATTTTCGTATTCTATGCCAACGTGCCAAAGCATTAGGCGTGCGTCTTCGCTTAGGGCGCGGGGGCGAAGAAATACACTGGCGCGTTGGCAATAATGGCCGCCCAGCCCGGTTGTATATGCCTGGGCGTATTGCCTTGGATGGCATTGAAGTAATGCGCGCAGCGACTTGGCAGTTTGAATCCTTTGCCTTGGAAAATGTGGCTCAACAGCTACTGGGGCGCGGTAAGGAAATCACTAAACCCCATGAGCGAGGGGCAGAAATACAGCGAATGTATGCCCAAGAGCCCCATCTACTGGTGGCCTATAATTTAGAAGACTGTCGATTAGTATGGGATATTTTTGTCAAAGCTGACTTACTAAATTTTGTCATTGCCCGCAGTCAATTGACTGGCTTACCTATGGATCGTATTGGCGGCTCCGCGCAAGCTTTTGACCATTTATATTTACCCAGATTGCATCGTGCCGGCTGGGTAGCCCCAGCCTATGCTTCCGGTATGGCGGGGGATAGTCCTGGTGGTTTTGTTATGGATTCACTGCCTGGGCTCTATAGCAATGTCTTGATACTCGATTTTAAAAGTCTATATCCCAGTATTATTCGTAGCTTTCTAATTGATCCATTGGGTCTGATAACTGGTGCTGAGCAGGATAACGCTGTAGAAGGATTTAAAGGCGCCAGATTTAGCCGTGAAGATGCTATTTTGCCTACTATTATTGCCACCTTATGGCAAGCCAGAGATCAAGCCAAAGCAGCGCAAAATACACCCCTATCAACATCCATTAAGATTGTAATGAATGCCTGTTATGGGGTGTTGGGCTCTAATCGCTGCCGCTTTTATGATCAGCGTTTGGCGTCTTCTATTACCCAACGTGGTCACGCTATCCTAAAGCAAACCAAGGCCTTAATTGAGGCTCAGGGTTACCAAGTTATCTATGGTGATACTGATTCGGTATTTGTCTGGTTGGGTGATCAAGCTATGACCATGGCAAAGGCCCATCAAACGGGCAAGAACTTGGCTAGTGTATTAAATAATTGGTGGCGCGAGCATTTGCAAACGGAATATAACCTCACCAGCTATTTGGAAATCGAATTTGAAACCTTATTTAAACGTTTTGTGATGCCCACTATTCGTGGTTTGGAAGTAGGCAGTAAAAAGCGTTATGCCGGGCAGGTGGTGCAAGCGGATGGCTCCTTAAAAACCTTATTTAAGGGCTTAGAGAATGTGCGCACAGACTGGACTCTGATGGCCCGTGAACTGCAACAGCAGCTCTATAATAAGGTCTTTGCAGAACAAGACTATAAAGCGTTAATTACCAACACAGTAGCGGATATCCACGCTGGCTTAATGGATGATAAGTTGATTTATCGTAAGCGCATTCGCCGCCCCTTGGCTGAATATAGTAAAAATATTCCACCCCATGTCCAAGCCGCCAATAAAACCGAGCACTGGTTAGCTGAGCAGGGTTTGGATTCGCGTTATAACGAGGGTGGCTGGATCGAATATGTCATCACCAAACAGGGCCCCCAGTCTATTGATATGCCGCCTTTGCCTTTGGATTATGAACACTATATTGAACGCCAATTAATGCCCGTGGTGGATGGTATTCTTAATTTACTGGGGGATAGCTTTGCCCGCCTAACTGACCAGCAGTTAGGTTTATTTGAATGATTTTGTAGAGTATTAGGCTAATTTCGACGTCCAATGTTGTACAAAATAGAGGTTTCTAGTTGATTCTTAAAATCATCTTCTTCATTTTTTTCCCATAAAATACAATTAAATTGGCGAACATCGAAATGTACGTTTTTCAAATCATCTTTGTTCACACACAAAATAACTGGTAATCCTAGCGCCATAGCAAATCCAGCTTCAAAATAAACCCCACTATTCTGTTGAGTTAGATCGGCTACAACAAACCTTGATTTTTTTATTTCTACAATTATTTTCTCATCTATGCGGCCTAAATCAGGCTCTGAATCGGCTCTGCAAGCTCTGTATCCTGTAGAATTAATGGCTTTCTTAATCACATTTTCGTAAACAGAATTCAGCTCATTATCAAATGACATGGCAACAAATACTTGAACTTTGTCAGTATTGTTTGACGCTTTGGCTTCTAAATACTCCCAACCTTTAGCGGTTATAAATGGCTTGATTCCAAGTGCATAGTCCAGCATGTTCAATGAATTTTGACTGGACGTGTTTGATGTGCTTTCATTGTCACCAATTAATCCACGTTCCAACAGTGCTTTAAGGTAAAATACAAATTCCTCCTTATTTTTTACCCAAGCTAGCGAAATATCAAATTCATAATTTATATATACTTTATGTCCTGGATAGTGTGTTTTTAATTCAATTGATTCAAGTAACTTCAACTGTTTTTCCAGTGGAGTGTGTTGGGGAAGTTCTGCCAAAATATGAGGTAAATTGCTTGGAGTAAGTGTTTGAATTTCAATACCACGTTCATGTCTTTCTCTAAGCCAACCAGAAAGTTCTGTGGATTTTTCTTTCCACTGTTCCTGCAAGATTGCTACATCCGAGATGCTAAATATGCCACATCTTTGACATGTATATACTTTTTTGCCTTTTGTTCTTGAAGTCTTTAGATCTTCAGACATTTTACAAACTGGGCATTCTTCATTATTGTCGCTAACCATCACATTTATATCCTTGTAAGCTCTGCTAAATCATCACCACTATTAACCTAGTGCTAATTTATTGCCTGTAACGCAATTCGAATTTAAGCATAGCAGGCTTAAAAACTTTGTTTTTAAACTAGCAGAAAAGCACTCCCGTGGTGTTTAGCATATGGTTAGTCATGCTTAAGAAAGTTTTTAATGTATAAGTTGGTGAGAAAGATACTATTACATTTATGCCATCATATCGGGGCCAATCATGGCTTGAGAATACAGGCTTTAATAGGTACAATTACGCCCCTAATTTATTTAGCTTATGTCACTGAATTACATAGCTATATCAACATCCCAAGTGGCCTTTGGTAGGGGTCACCACTGAGTAAGGAAAATTTATGCCAGTTATTACCCTTCCTGACGCGAGTCAACGTTCTTTCACCGCCCCTGTATCGGTGCATGATATTGCCTTTGATATTGGTCCTGGTCTTGCTAAAGCCGCTCTGGCTGGCAAGGTCGATGGTGAGCTGGTAGATACCAGTTATGTTATTACCGATGATGCCCAGCTAGCTATTATTACCAGCCGTGATGCAGAGGGGCTAGAGGTGATTCGTCACTCTTGTGCCCACTTAATGGCGCAAGCGGTACAAGATGTTTTCCCAGGTGCCCAAGTGACCATTGGCCCGGTTATTGAAGACGGTTTTTATTACGACTTTGCCTATGAGCGGGCTTTTACTCCGGAAGATCTGGCGCTCATAGAAAAGCGTATGAAGGAGCTAGTAAAGCAGAACTTGCCTATTAGTCGCTCGATTATGAATCGCTCTGATGCTGTGGCATTTTTTGCAGACCTAGGTGAAGAATATAAAGTCGAGATTATCGATTCTATTCCCGGTGACGAAGATCTATCTTTTTATAATCAAGGTGGCTTTACAGATTTATGTCGTGGCCCCCATGTTCCTTCCACAGGGCATATCAAGTCGTTTAAGTTGATGAAGGTGGCTGGTGCTTATTGGCGTGGTGATTCCAATAACGCCATGTTAACCCGTGTGTATGGCACCGCTTGGGCTGACAAAAAAGATTTAAATGCCTATTTGCATCGCTTAGAAGAAGCAGAAAAGCGTGATCACCGTAAATTGGGCAAGCGCCTTGACCTATTCCATACCCAAGAAGAAGCACCCGGTATGGTGTTTTGGCATCCCAATGGTTGGACTATTTATCAGGTTGTAGAACGCTATATGCGTGATATGCAACAGGCTAATGGTTATGTAGAAGTGAAGACTCCGCAAGTTGTTGACCGTTCTTTGTGGGAACGTTCCGGGCACTGGGATAAGTTTTCCGAGATGATGTTTACCACAGCGTCGGAAAATCGCGACTATGCGGTTAAACCCATGAACTGCCCTTGTCATGTGCAGATTTTTAATCAAGGACTGCGTTCTTATCGAGATCTGCCAATTCGTATGGCAGAATTTGGTTCCTGTCACCGTAATGAACCGTCTGGTACTTTGCACGGCATTATGCGCGTGCGCAGCTTTACTCAGGACGATGGGCATATTTTCTGTTCTGCTGATCAAATGCAAGATGAAGTAGCCAAGTTTATTGACTTCTTATACGCCGTCTATGCGGACTTTGGTTTTGATGAAGTCATATTAAAGCTATCTACGCGCCCAGAAAAACGTGTCGGTTCTGATGAAGTTTGGGATCGGGCTGAGGAGGCTCTTGCTCAAGCACTAAATGCTAAGCATTTACCCTTTGATATCTTGCCGGGCGAAGGCGCCTTCTATGGCCCTAAAATTGAATTCTCCTTGAAGGATTGCCTAGGTCGGGTTTGGCAATGTGGCACTATTCAAGTTGACTTCTCCATGCCAGGTCGTCTAGATGCTCAGTTTGTTAATGAGGCGGGTGAAAGGGAAGTGCCGGTCATGTTGCACCGAGCTACTTTGGGTTCTTTTGAGCGTTTTCTTGGTATTTTGATTGAAAACTTTGCTGGCGCCATGCCACCTTGGTTGGCACCAAAACAAGCCGTAATTTTGAATATTACCGATAAACAGGCCCCTTTCTGCCAGGAAATTGCAGAAAAACTAACAAAAATGGGCTTCCGAGTCGCTGCGGACTTGAGAAACGAAAAGGTAGGCTTTAAAATTCGCGAGCATACAATTCAGAAGATTCCTTATTTGCTGGTTGTAGGTGATAAGGAAGTGGAAACAGGCACGGTTACTGTACGCACCCGAAGTGGTGATGATTTGGGAAATATGAGTGTTGATGCTTATGCTCAACTACTTAACGAAGCAGTAGCAGAAAAAGGCCGTTTTCAAGGATAAAAAGCTGAGTGCCATTGCACTCTAACTAAAAGTGGAGATAGCGCAATTAAAGGCGAATTTAATAAGGGTCGAGCGAAACGCCCCGCAATAAATGAACATATTGAGGCGAACGAAGTTCGACTAATTGGTGCTGATGGTAGTCAAGTTGGCATCGTTACCTTAGCAGAAGCATTGCGTCATGCTGAGGAAGCAAAACTGGATCTGGTGCAAATTGCAGCTGATGCGGAGCCGGTGGTTTGTAAAATTATGGACTACGGCAAGCATGTATTTGAAGCCAAGAAGCAAAAAGCCGCTGCCAAGAAAAAGCAGAAACAGGTTCAGGTAAAAGAGATCAAGTTCCGTCCGGGAACTGATATAGGAGATTATCAGGTAAAACTACGCAACCTGATACGTTTCCTAGAAGGTGGTGACAAGGCCAAAGTGACCTTGCGTTACCGTGGTCGAGAAATGGCTCACCAAGAATTGGGAATGGATATGATGAAGCGCGTTGAAGCGGATCTGTCCTCGCTAGCTCAGGTTGAGCAGCACCCAAAATTAGAAGGTCGTCAAATGACTATGGTCATGGCACCTCTTAGTAAAAAGAAGTAGTTAGAAGAAGTAGAGCAGTAGGGAACATAGTGTGACCCGCGTTCAGCCAATGTTTTTGGCAGGCTGTCCGGGCGGCTCTTGCTGAATTTTAAACCCTTTTTTTAGGAGATCAGAAATGCCAAAAGCAAAAACTCATAGTGGAGCGGCAAAGCGCTTCAAAAAGTCTGCTGCAGGCTACAAGCATAAGCATCAGCACAAAAGCCATATCCTCACCAAAATGACCACCAAGCGCAAGCGGCAACTGCGTGGCACCAGCATCATTACTGCTGCTGATAAGCCCCGTGTAGATCGCATGTTGCGCAATGCGTAAATCAACTGAATTTTTGGTAGGAGAATACTATGCCTAGAGTAAAACGTGGTGTTGAAGCCAATCGTCGACACAAAAAGATTTTAAAGCAAGCCAAAGGTTATTACGGAGCACGTAGCCGTGTTTATCGTGTAGCCGTGCAAGCGGTCACCAAAGCAGGACAGTACGCCTATCGCGACCGTCGAGTCAAAAAACGTACTTTCCGCAGACTTTGGATTGCCCGAATTAATGCTCAATCTCGCATTGAGGGGCTTTCATACAGCAGATTGATCAATGGACTCAATAAAGCCGGTATAGAGCTGGATCGCCGAGTACTGGCTGATCTTGCTGTGTATGATAAACCTGCTTTCGGAGCGGTAGTTCAGCAAGCTAAAGCCGCTCTCGGTTAAAACACCGTTAGATAGAGTTTAATCTAAGGTGTCAGCATATAGGGAAGGGGCGCTCGCTCTTTCCCTATTTTTTTGTAAGTAATAAGATAGCCAAGTGTGTTATTTGGTAATTAATAATGGTTGAACTGGAAGAAATTGCTAATCAAGCTCAAGCATCAATAGCTGCCGCCAGTGAGCTGTCGAGCCTAGATGCATTGCGCGTTGAATATTTGGGTAAAAAGGGGGTTCTCACAGGCCTTCTTAAAGGACTTGGGTCTCTATCTGCAGAGGAGCGTCCTGCTGCGGGAGCAAAAATAAATGATGTTAAGCAGGCCCTGCAGGCGCTAATAGAAAAACGCAAAGGCGAGTTACAGACTGCAGCGTTGAATCAGCGCCTAATGCAAGAGACTATAGATGTTACCTTGCCTGGTCGCGGAGAAGAAAGCGGTGGCTTGCATCCGGTGACGCGCACTATGGAGCGTATCCAAAATATATTTGCCAGTGTAGGTTACAAAGTCGAGGTGGGGCCTGAAATTGAGGATGACTATCATAATTTCGAAGCACTAAATATACCCAGCCATCACCCAGCACGGGCTATGCATGACACTTTTTATATTGATCCAAGTACCGTCCTTCGCACTCATACCTCACCGGTGCAGGTTCGAACCATGGAAAGGCAGAAACCACCAATTCGGGTAATTTGCCCAGGTAGGGTCTACCGTTGTGATTCGGATCTTACCCATACACCCATGTTTCATCAGGTGGAGGGGCTAGTGGTTGATAAAAATATTAGTTTTGCAGACTTAAAAGGTGTGGTTGATCAGTTTTTGAAGGCCTTTTTTGAGGCTGATTTGCCGGTGCGCTTTGGACCTTCTTACTTCCCCTTTACCGAGCCCTCAGCTGAGGTTGATATCCAGTGTACCAACTGTGGTGGTGAAGGCTGTAGAGTTTGCAGTCACACGGGTTGGCTCGAGGTTATGGGTTGTGGCATGGTGCATCCTAATGTCTTTGCTAATTGTAATATTGACACCGACACCTACGCCGGCTTCGCTTTCGGTATGGGAGTCGAGCGTT
>DNNY01000179.1 GCA_003497765.1 Oceanospirillaceae bacterium | reverse complement strand
CTGACTATGTGAAGAACATGATCACTGGTGCTGCACAGATGGACGGAGCGATCCTAGTTTGTGGCGCGACCGACGGTCCGATGCCACAAACCCGTGAGCACATCTTGCTATCACGTCAGGTAGGTGTTCCTTACATCGTGGTATTCCTAAACAAAGCAGACCTATTGGCAGAAGACTGTGGTGGTGCAGATTCTGAAGAATACGTAGAGATGCTAGAGCTAGTAGAAATGGAGCTACGTGAGTTGCTGGACGAATATGAATTCCCAGGCGACGACACACCAATCATCCCAGGTTCTGCGTTGATGGCCCTAAACGGTCAAGACGACAACGGCATGGGTACCACTGCTGTGAAGGCGCTGGTAGAGACGTTGGACTCATACATTCCTGAGCCAGAGCGTGCGATCGATGGTGATTTCATCATGCCAATCGAAGACGTATTCTCAATCCAAGGTCGTGGTACTGTAGTAACAGGCCGTGTAGAGCGTGGTATTGTGAAAGTCGGTGAAGAAGTTGAAATGGTTGGTATCAAAGACACCACCAAGACCACATGTACTGGTGTTGAGATGTTCCGTAAGCTGCTAGACGAAGGTCGTGCGGGCGAGAACGTTGGTGTTCTACTGCGTGGTACCAAGCGTGAAGAAGTAGAGCGTGGTCAAGTATTGGCTAAGCCTGGTTCGATTACACCTCACACGCGCTTTGAAGCAGAAGTGTATGTACTAGGTAAAGATGAGGGTGGTCGTCACACACCATTCTTTAAAGGTTACCGTCCCCAGTTCTACTTCCGTACAACAGACGTAACAGGTGCTTGTGAGCTACCTGAGGGTGTAGAAATGGTAATGCCTGGTGATAACGTGCAAATGACTGTTGAGTTGATTTGCCCGATTGCTATGGATGAAGGTCTACGTTTCGCGATTCGTGAAGGTGGCCGTACCGTAGGTGCAGGTGTAGTAGCTAAGATCATCGCCTAGTAAATGGTTGTTGATTCAAGTATTTAGTGCTTGCAAAAAGTTTGGGCCGCGTATAATATACGCGTCCCGAACTTTTCGTATCTGCTTTTAGCAGTGACGAAAACCGGTTACAGGCCAGTAGTTCCAACGGCAGAACGTCGGTCTCCAAAACCGAATGTTGGGGGTTCGAATCCCTCCTGGCCTGCCAAATTTTCAGGTCCCGCATTTACTAGTGTGATGGGATTGATTTAACAGAAAAAACTGTTTATAAATAGATAGATAGAGGCTTTTTCTATGAGCGCCAACTCAGATACACAAAGCAATCGTTTCGATGCCCCTAGGTGGGTTGTCGTGGTGGCTCTGATTGCCTTGGGTGTGGTAGGAAATTCCATCTATTCTGACCAGTCTTTACTGTATCGAGTTTTAGGTCTGGTTGCTGTTGCTTTAGTAGCTGGCTTAGTTGCCGCGCAAACGGCAAAAGGTAAAGCTTTCTTAAAGATGTTTAAGGAAGCTCGTAATGAGATTCGTAAGGTAGTTTGGCCTAACCGTCAAGAAACTATGCAAACGACTTTAATTGTAGTAGCCGTGGTGTTGGTTATGGCTCTATTATTATGGGGTCTTGACTCTTTGTTGAGTTGGGCTGTTTCTTCTTTAATCGGTTAAGCAATAGGAAACGATCATGGCAAAGCGCTGGTATGTAGTGCACGCTTACTCAGGATATGAGAAGCAGGTTATGCGTTCCTTGCAGGAGCGTGTAGATCGCTTTGAGATGCAGGATTATTTTGGTGATATCCTGGTGCCAACTGAAGAAGTAGTCGAAATGCGCGCTGGCAAAAAGCGTCGCAGTGAACGTAAATTTTACCCTGGCTATGTGCTAGTTCATATGGAAATGAATGATGATACCTGGCATATGGTTAAGGAAACGCCTCGAGTAATGGGCTTTATTGGTGGCACGGCCGACAGACCTGCCCCTATTACTGAGCGTGAAGCAGCAGCGATCTTGGATCGTGTTGAATCAGGTGCAGAAGCGCCGAAACCAAAAACCATCTTTGAGCCAGGTGAAATGGTGCGTGTTATTGATGGTCCATTTGCCGACTTTAATGGTGTGGTAGAGGAAGTAAATTACGAAAAGAGTCGCTTACAGGTGGCTGTTTTGATCTTCGGGCGTTCTACGCCTGTAGAGCTGGAGTTTGGTCAGGTCGAAAAGTCCTGACTGCAAGTCGGGTTTGGCCCGGCTGCCGGTTTAGTATCCGGCCTATGACCCTGGAACCAGTTTGGTGGCCAGGGTTTTTGCGCATTCGGCTAGGTCGAATGTTATTAACACAGGGGAGCTTAAAGCGTTCTGGAGATAGAGCGTTAGTTGATGATCTGGTTTAGCCAGTCAATCACAGGGCGTTGGTACCCATTAAGAGGAAATTTGCAATGGCAAAGAAAGTCGAAGCCTATATCAAGCTTCAGGTTGGTGCCGGTAAGGCCAACCCAAGTCCACCTGTTGGTCCTGCACTGGGTCAACATGGTGTTAATATCATGGAATTCTGTAAAGCCTTTAACGCTGAGACTCAGAGCCTAGAGCCAGGCATGCCTGTGCCTGTGGTTATCACTGTCTATGCAGACCGTAGCTTTACGTTTATCACTAAGACACCTCCTGCTTCAGTACTGCTAAAAAAAGCGGCTGGTCTGAAGAGTGGCTCTGCTCGTCCTAACACTGAAAAAGTGGGCACCGTAACACGTGCACAGTTGGAAGAAATCGCTACTGCTAAGATGGCTGATCTGACTGCGGCTGACATGGATGCTGCAGTGCGAACCATTGCTGGCAGTGCCCGTTCTATGGGTCTAAACACAGAGGGTGTTAACTAATGGCTAAGATGACTAAGCGAGCCAAGGCTATCGCTGAAAAAGTAGAAGCTGGCAAAGTATATGACGTAGCCGAAGCAGTAGCACTACTAACTGAACTTTCTACAGTTAAGTTTGCGGAATCTGTTGATGTAGCTGTTAATCTGGGTATTGACCCACGTAAATCTGATCAGGTTGTGCGTGGCTCTACTGTGCTACCTAACGGTACTGGTAAAGATGTTCGCGTTGCTGTGTTCACTCAAGGTGAAAATGCAGACAAGGCTAAAGCCGCTGGCGCTGAGCTTGTAGGTATGGACGATCTGGCTGCTGAAGTGAAAGCGGGCAACATGGACTTTGACGTGGTTATTGCTACGCCTGACGCTATGCGTGTAGTAGGTCAGCTAGGTCAAGTTCTGGGTCCTCGTGGTTTAATGCCTAACCCTAAGGTTGGTACAGTAACCGCTGATGTTGAGACAGCTGTTAAGAATGCTAAAGCTGGTCAAGTACGTTTCCGTGCTGACAAAGCTGGTATCGTACACTGCACCTTAGGTAAGGCTTCCTTTACTAGTGAAGCGTTGCAGGAAAACTTGGCAGCCCTATTGAGCGATCTGAAAAAGATGAAGCCAGCTTCAAGTAAAGGTGTCTATATGAAGAAAGTCACTCTATCTACAACAATGGGTCCAGGCCTAACTGTTGATCACGGTGCAGTGAAGTTTTAATAGAGCTTATGAATTGTCAAGTTTCGGTAATTAATCGAAACGGCGAGTAAGGTTTTGCCTTACTTATTTTTTGAGGGTTCTGGCTTTTTGCCAGAACTGTCAAAGACCGTAGGTGAAAACGTAAGTTTTCTTAATTTTCCTACGCAGACGGTGAACCCGATTCAGATTTCTGAGTCCAAAACCGTATTAAGGACTTCGTCATCATTGATGATGGAGAGTTAGATAATCTTATCTAGGAGAAATAGCGTGGCTATTGGTCTCGAAGACAAGAAAGCGATTGTCGCAGAAGTCAACGAAGCAGCCACCAGTGCATTGTCGGCAGTGGTCGCGGATTCCCGTGGCGTATCTGTAACCGACATGACTGCCCTGCGTAAGGAAGCTCGCGAAAACGGTGTATACGTGCGTGTTGTTCGTAATACATTGGCTAAGCGTGCTGTCGAAGGCACAGATTTTGCGTGTCTGCAGGAAACTTTTAGTGGTCCAAGTATTATAGCATTTTCTAATGAACACCCAGGCGCAGGCGCTCGTTTGTTCAAAGATTTTGCAAAAGGCAATGACCACTTTGAGATTAAAGCACTGGCATTCGAAGGCAACCTAATGGAAGCCTCTCAAATCGACGTATTGGCATCTTTGCCAACATACGACGAAGCTGTGTCCAAGTTGATGAGCGTGATTCAAGGTGCGACCAGCAAGCTGGCTCGAACTTTGGCTGCAATCCGCGATCAAAAAGAACAAGAAGCTGCCTAACATTCGACTCATTGAGTCATTTGTGGCAACTTTGCGCATGATTAACGTGCCCTTAGGGCATTAGAAAATATTTAGGAATTGTTATGTCTATTACTAAAGACGATATCATCAATGCCGTTGCAGACATGTCCGTTATGGATGTTGTTGAACTAATCGAAGCAATGGAAGAGAAGTTTGGTGTAACTGCTGCTGCCGCTGTTGTAGCTGGCGCTGCTGGTGGTGACGCCGGTGCTGCTGCTGAAGAGAAGACTGAGTTCGATGTAATTCTGGTTGAAGCAGGCGAGAAGAAAGTTAATGCTATCAAGGCTGTTCGTGGCGCTACAGGTCTTGGCCTGAAAGAAGCCAAAGGCTTGGTTGAAAGTGCTCCTGCAGCAATTAAGGAAGGTCTTTCTAAGGAAGACGCCGAAGCTTTGGCTAAGGAGCTTGAAGAAGCTGGCGCTAAGGTTGAAATCAAGTAAGCTGATTGGCTTACTTGGGCTGCAACTTAAGCTCGAGTACAAATGGCTGGTGGCAAAATTGCCACCGGCCTTTTTCGGTTCTTAGATGACTGTTTTATTAGCACCGTCTAGATTCGAAAAAGGCTGGTTTGAAGATGCTTCAACTAGCATGTTTTAAGGGATCCATCCCTCGCTTAGGGCGAAAATGGAACTCATAGAAGCGCAAGCATGGTGGCTTAAGCTTCTTTCCTACTTAACGGTCTTTGAAAGACCCAAATCGGGGAATACTGATGCCTTACTCATATACTGAGAAAAAACGTATCCGCAAGGATTTCGGTAAACTACCTCCGGTTATGGATGTGCCTTATCTGCTGGCCATTCAAATCGATTCCTATCGTAAGTTTTTACAGTCTGGTAAGCCTGCTGGTCAGCGTGATAACCAAGGTCTGGAAGCTGCCTTTGACTCTGTTTTTCCAATCGTTTCCTTTTCTGGCAACGCCTCTCTGGAATACGTGAGCTATAAGTTGGGTGAGCCCGTATTTGACGTTAAAGAGTGTCAACTACGTGGTATTACCTACGCAGCACCCTTGCGTGTAAAAGTACGCTTGGTGATTTATGATCGTGACTCTAAGACCAAGGCTATTAAGGATATTAAGGAGCAGGAAGTCTACATGGGTGAAATGCCTTTGATGACTGACAACGGCACCTTTGTTGTTAATGGTACTGAGCGAGTTATCGTTTCTCAGTTGCACCGCTCTCCAGGTGTATTCTTCGATCACGATAAAGGTAAAACCCATAGCTCTGGTAAATTGTTGTATAACGCGCGCGTTATTCCTTACCGTGGTTCATGGTTGGATTTTGAATTCGATCCAAAAGATATGTTGTTTGTACGTATTGACCGCCGCCGCAAATTGCCAGCATCAATATTATTAAGGGCTCTGGGTTACACCAGTGAACAAATCCTAGCCAGCTTCTTTGAGAATGTTGACGTGAGCATTACTGACGGTAACTATTCTATGGTACTGGTACCAGCACGGTTACGTGGTGAAACGGCTACCTTCGCAATTAAGGATGCTGATGGTGAGGTACTAATTGAAGAAGGTCGTCGTGTTACGGCACGTCATATTCGCCAATTAGAAAAAAGCGGTATTGAGAAGCTGGAAGTACCTGAAGACTATTTACTGGGCAAGAAAATTGCCATTGATTTGGTCAACCCAGAAACCGGTGAATTAATTGCCGAATGTAACTCTGAGGTAACGCCAGAACTATTGCGTGCAGTAAACGAAGCTAAAATCACTGATTTGCCTTTGATTTACACCAATGACTTGGATTGCGGTTCCTTTATGTCGGATACGCTGAGCAGTGATCCTACTCGCACACAATTGGAAGCACTGGTAGAAATTTACCGTATGATGCGTCCTGGTGAGCCGCCAACCAAAGAAGCAGCAGAAACTCTCTTCCAAAACTTGTTCTTCACCAACGAGCGCTATGATTTATCTCCCGTTGGTCGCATGAAGTTTAACCGTCGTTTGGGTCGCGAAGCCGAAACTGGTGAAGGCATCTTGGACGATCAGGATATTGTTGCGGTAATGACTACCTTGATCGATATTCGAAATGGTAAAGGCTCGGTTGATGATATTGACCACTTAGGTAACCGCCGTGTACGCTCGGTCGGTGAAATGGCCGAAAACCAATTCCGTGTAGGTTTGGTTCGTGTTGAGCGTGCTGTTAAAGAGCGTCTAAGTTTGGCCGAATCTGATGGTTTGATGCCTCAAGACCTGATTAATGCCAAGCCTGTATCGGCAGCAATTAAGGAATTCTTCGGTTCCAGCCAGCTGTCTCAGTTTATGGATCAAAACAACCCCTTGTCTGAAGTAACCCACAAGCGTCGTGTATCTGCTTTGGGCCCAGGTGGTTTGACCCGTGAACGCGCTGGTTTTGAAGTGCGTGACGTACACCCAACCCATTATGGTCGTGTTTGTCCTATCGAGACGCCTGAAGGGCCAAACATTGGTTTGATCAACTCGTTATCAACCTATGCGCGAACTAACCACTATGGTTTCCTTGAAACACCTTACCGTAAGGTAGTTGATGGTGTTGCTACGGATGAAATTGAATATTTGTCAGCTATTGAAGAGAGCCAGCATATTATTGCTCAGGCTAACGCCAAACTAGATGATAAAAACTCCTTTGTGGAAGACTTGGTAACTGTTCGTCATGAGAACGAATTTACCTTGATGTCACCACAGAGTGTTGACTATATGGATGTATCCCCACGTCAGGTTGTATCTGTTGCGGCCTCCTTGATTCCGTTCCTGGAGCATGATGATGCTAACCGTGCCTTGATGGGTTCTAACATGCAACGTCAGGCAGTACCAACATTGCAGGCGCAAAAGCCTTTAGTTGGTACTGGCATGGAGCGTCACGTAGCCCAGAACTCTGGCGTGTGTGTGGTGGCTAAGCGCGGTGGTGTGGTTGAGTCTGTGGATGCAGGCCGGATCGTGGTTAAAGCCCATGATGCAGAAACCCCAGCGGGTGATGCAGGCGTGGATATTTATAACTTAACCAAGTATATCCGTTCTAACCAAAATACCTGTATTAACCAGCGTGCTATCGTTAACTTAGGTGATGTGGTAGCCAGTGGTGATGTGCTAGCCGATGGTCCGTCTGTGGATTTAGGTGAATTAGCCCTTGGCCAAAATATGCGTATCGCCTTTATGCCTTGGAATGGCTATAACTTCGAAGACTCCATTTTGATTTCTGAAAATGTGGTTAAAGAAGACCGTTTCACTACTATCCATATTCAGGAACTAACTTGTGTGGCCCGTGATACCAAGTTGGGTAGTGAAGAAATTACCTCTGATATCCCAAATGTTGGTGAAAGTGCTCTATCTAAACTAGATGAGTCAGGCATTGTTCATATTGGTGCCGAAGTAGGCCCAGGTGATATTCTGGTAGGCAAGGTAACACCGAAGGGTGAAACCCAGCTAACGCCTGAAGAGAAATTGCTACGTGCAATCTTTGGTGAAAAGGCCTCTGATGTAAAAGATACTTCACTACGCGTGAAAACAGGTACTACAGGTACCGTTATCGACGTACAGGTATTTACCCGTGATGGCGTGGAAAAAGATCAGCGTGCTTTGTCCATTGAGCAAGAGCAAATGGATCAAATTCGCAAAGACTTAAACGATGAATATCGTATTGTGTCTGATGCTACTTATGACCGTTTACTATCCGCCTTTACTGGTGCGGTAGTTATTGGTGGTGCTGGCTTTAAGAAGGGCGACAAGTTAACTGCCGCTGCTCTAGAAGCTCTGGACCGCGCTGAATGGTTTAAGTTGCGCATGGCTGATGATGCTTTGCAGCAGCAGTTGGAACTGGCGCAGCAATCTTTGGACGAAACCCGTAAAGAATTGGATGATAAGTTCGAAGATAAGAAGAAAAAGCTACAAACTGGCGATGATCTAGCACCAGGTGTGTTGAAGATTGTTAAGGTTTATGTGGCGGTTAAGCGTCGTGTTCAGCCTGGTGATAAGATGGCTGGTCGTCATGGTAACAAAGGTGTTATCTCGGTCATAATGCCCGTTGAAGATATGCCTTATGACCAATATGGTAAGACAGTTGATATCGTGTTGAACCCCTTAGGTGTTCCATCACGCATGAACGTTGGGCAGATACTAGAAACCCATATGGGTATGGCGGCCAAAGGCTTAGGTGAGAAAGTAGAGGAAATGTTACAAGCTGAGCGCGGTAAAGCCGTAGCCAGTATCCGTGGTTTCCTCAATGAAGTCTACAATGACGACAAATGCACTCGCCATGAAGATCTAGACAGCTTCACAGATGATGAGATTCTTGAGCTGGCTAAGAATTTGAAAGCCGGTGTGCCTCTGGCAACACCTGTATTTGATGGTGCTGAAGAGGCAGAAATTAAGCGTCTGCTGGAATTGGCTGGTTTAGATAGTTCGGGCCAAACATGGTTGTATGACGGCCGTACTGGTGATCGTTTTGAGCGTCCAGTAACCGTTGGCTACATGTATATGCTGAAATTGAATCACTTGGTTGATGATAAGATGCACGCCCGTTCTACCGGTTCTTACAGTCTAGTGACGCAACAGCCGCTAGGTGGTAAAGCACAGTTTGGTGGTCAGCGCTTCGGTGAGATGGAAGTGTGGGCACTGGAAGCATATGGTGCTGCCTATACCCTACAGGAAATGTTGACAGTTAAGTCCGATGATGTAAATGGCCGTACTAAGATGTACAAAAACATTGTAGATGGCGACCACCGTATGGAGCCTGGTATGCCAGAATCCTTCAATGTATTGATTAAGGAGATTCGCTCTCTGGGTATCGATATCGAGTTGGAAACCGAATAAGGTTAATTGGAGAAGGCAATGAAAGATTTATTGAAATTATTGAAAGCACAAGGCCACACGGACGAATTTGATGCTATCCGTATTGGTCTGGCTTCTCCCGAAATGATCCGTTCTTGGTCTTTCGGTGAGGTGAAAAAGCCCGAAACCATTAACTACCGCACGTTTAAGCCAGAGCGTGAAGGTTTGTTCTGTGCCAAGATCTTTGGTCCAGTAAAAGACTACGAATGTCTATGTGGTAAGTACAAGCGTCTTAAGCACCGTGGTGTTATATGTGAGAAGTGTGGTGTCGAAGTAGCCTTGGCTAAGGTACGACGTGAGCGTATGGGTCATATCGAGCTGGCCAGTCCAGTTGCGCATATTTGGTTCCTCAAATCATTACCTTCACGTATTGGTTTGCTACTTGATATCACCTTGCGTGATATTGAGCGCGTACTTTACTTTGAAAGCTTTATCGTTATTGACCCGGGTATGACTACCCTTGAACGTGGTCAGTTGATGAATGACGAGCAATACTTTGAAGCCCTCGAAGAATTTGGTGACGACTTCGATGCCAAGATGGGTGCAGAAGCGATCCAAAGTTTGCTTAAAGATATGGATTTGGAGCAGGAAGTTGCGCATCTGCGTGAAGAAATTCCTAACACTAATTCAGAAACCAAGATCAAGAAGCTGTCTAAGCGTTTGAAGCTAATGGAAGCCTTCTTGCATTCAGGTAATAAGCCAGAGTGGATGGTGCTTAATGTGCTACCGATCCTGCCGCCTGATTTGCGTCCCTTGGTGCCTCTAGATGGTGGCCGTTTTGCTACCTCAGATCTGAACGATTTATATCGTCGCGTAATCAACCGTAATAATCGTTTGAAGCGTCTTTTAGATTTGGCTGCTCCGGATATTATCGTACGTAACGAAAAGCGTATGCTGCAAGAATCTGTGGATGCGTTATTAGATAATGGTCGTCGTGGTCGGGCTATCACCGGCTCTAATAAGCGTCCGCTGAAATCTCTTGCCGATATGATCAAAGGTAAGCAAGGTCGTTTCCGTCAGAACCTACTTGGTAAGCGTGTAGACTATTCTGGTCGTTCCGTTATCGTGGTTGGTCCATACTTGAAATTACATCAGTGTGGTCTGCCGAAAAAGATGGCATTGGAATTGTTTAAGCCGTTTATCTTCTCCAAGCTAGAATTGCGTGGCCTTGCTACCACCATTAAAGCAGCTAAGAAGATGGTTGAACGTGAAACAGCAGAAGTTTGGGATATTCTAGCGGAAGTTATCCGTGAACACCCAGTAATGCTGAACCGTGCACCGACTCTGCACCGTCTCGGTATTCAGGCGTTTGAGCCGGTTCTAATTGAAGGTAAGGCTATTCAGTTGCACCCACTTGTGTGTGCGGCCTACAACGCTGACTTCGACGGTGACCAAATGGCGGTACACGTACCCTTAACATTGGAAGCCCAGTTAGAATCTCGCGCCTTGATGATGTCTACCAACAACATCCTGTCGCCTGCTAACGGTGAACCTATTATTGTGCCTTCCCAAGACGTTGTTTTGGGTATCTATTTTATGACCCGTGAAAGGATTAATGCCAAAGGTGAAGGTATGATCTTTGCTGACGTGGCTGAAGTTGAACGTGCCTATGGTGCCAAGCAAGTAGACCTTCAAGCTAAAGTAAAAGTAAGGGTCTTTGAATATGAGCGCAATGTCCAGACTGGCGAGATGGTTGCCAACCAATTATTGGTTGATACCACTGTTGGTCGAGCGCTACTCTCCGCCATTATGCCGAAGGGTCTACCTTATAGCCTAATTAACCAGGCTATGAAAAAGAAAAATATTTCTAACTTGATCAATGCTTGCTACCGTAATGTAGGTTTGAAAGAAACGGTTATCTTTGCTGACCAGCTAATGTATACCGGTTTCTCTTATGCTACTCGCTCTGGTTCTTCTGTTGGTGTTAACGACTTCGTTATCCCCGAGAAGAAAGCTGTCATCATTAATGAGGCCGAAGACGAAGTGCGTGAAATTGAAGGTCAATTCCGTGATGGTCTGGTTACTCAGGGTGAGAAGTACAATAAGGTCATCGATATCTGGTCTCGCGCTAACGAACTTGTTGCGGGCGCGATGATGGATACCTTGAAGAGCGATACTGTTACCGATGCTGATGGTAATAATGTGGAGCAAGAGTCCTTTAACTCTGTGTATATGATGGCTGACTCTGGTGCTCGTGGTAGTGCTGCTCAGATGCGTCAGCTTGGTGGTATGCGTGGTTTGATGGCTAAGCCTGATGGCTCCATCATTGAAACACCGATTACGGCTAACTTCCGTGAAGGTCTGTCCGTACAGGAATACTTTATTTCTACTCACGGTGCTCGTAAAGGTTTGGCCGATACTGCGTTGAAAACAGCTAACTCTGGTTACCTAACTCGTCGTCTAGTAGACGTTGCCCAAGATTTGGTTGTCACTGAGGTTGATTGTGGCACCGAAGAAGGTTTGGTGATGCAGCCAGTGATTGAAGGTGGCGATGTCATTGTGCCGCTATCTGATCGTATCTTGGGCCGTGTGGTGGCCACAGACGTGGTGAATCCAACTACTCAGGAAGTGCTGATTCCTAAGGGCACTTTGATTGATGAGCGTTGGGTTGAGCGTTTGGAAAATGATGACACCTTGTCTTCTATTGATGAAATCAAAGCGCGTTCTCCAATCACTTGTGAAACCCGTTATGGTGTTTGTGCCAGCTGTTATGGTCGTGACCTAGGTCGTGGTCATCTGGTGAATATTGGTGAGGCTGTGGGTGTTGTTGCTGCTCAGTCCATCGGTGAGCCAGGCACGCAGTTGACCATGCGTACCTTCCACATTG
>DNNY01000176.1 GCA_003497765.1 Oceanospirillaceae bacterium | reverse complement strand
CAGGCTGACCAGGCTTGTACGTTAACAGCCATTGCTGCTGACACCTTTAAAGTTGAATTTGCAGAACCGCAACGCGCCGTAACACCAGGTCAATCCATTGTCTTCTATACAGACGATATCTGTCTGGGAGGGGGTATCATTGACTAGTTTGCAATCAGTGGCCTTTAGAGACCCAATACAGCAACGTATATTAGCTCTGTCTGGGATGGCACAGGCCGCTCGCCTGGTGCATGATGTAGCCAATACAGGACAGCTAGACGAAGCGAAAAGTATTGTCTGCTGGCAATCCTTATTTGTCACTGACCCAGAACATATTAGTGATATTTATGGTGGTAATGAATGTTTGCAAAACCTACGTATGGGGCTGGAAACTTTATTGGCCATCACCCAGCAAGATCAAACAGCGCCGGTAGCTGAACTTACTCGTTATATTATTGGCATACTGCATCTGCAAACCAAATTAAGTAAGTCGCCTGGCCAATTAAGCACTGTGGCCCAGCAATTAGAGCGATCAGCGCAACAAATAAAGCTCTATGGTATTGAACATGCTAATGTTACGGCCAGTTTAGCGGAAATATATACCAGTAACTTAAGCCAGTACCGCTTTCGCATCCAGGTCACAGGTAACCCAATTTACTTACAACAGGCTGCCAATGCTAATCGTGTTCGCAGTTTATTATTAGCAGGCATCCGTAGCGCTATACTCTGGCGCCAAGTAGGTGGCCGGCGCTGGCAGTTTTTGTTCGGTAAACAAAAACTTGAACAACAGTTAAAAACCCTTTTAAATCTTTCACATCAATGATCAATTAGGACCCATTATTATGGAATTGTCTGCTCTATCTGCCCTATCTCCCGTCGATGGTCGCTATGGCACTAAAACTCACGCCTTGCGCCCATATTTTAGTGAATATGGACTGATTAACTCACGGGTCATTGTTGAAATCCGTTGGTTACAACAGTTGGCAGCTAACCCTTATATCAAAGAAGTGGCTACCCTAAGTGATGCTGCCAATAAGGTATTAGATGATATTATCAATAACTTTGACGAATCTCAGGCGACTTTGGTTAAAGATATTGAAGCTATTACCAACCATGATGTTAAAGCTGTTGAATACTATATCAAGCAACAATTTGCTGGTAATAGTGAATTGGAAGCCATCAGTGAATACGTTCATTTTGCCTGCACCTCAGAAGATATAAACAATCTATCCCACGCCCTTATGCTCAAGCAAGGTCTGGAATTTGTTATGCTGCCAGAGATGCAGGAAGTATTAGCGCAAATCAAGCAATTAGCCCACACTTACCAAGACCAACCCATGCTGTCCCGTACCCATGGCCAAACGGCCTCGCCTTCTACTATGGGAAAAGAAATGGCTAATGTTGCCGCACGACTGGAACGGCAAATTAAACAGATTCAAGCGGTGGAGTTACTGGGCAAGATTAATGGTGCCGTGGGGAATTATAATGCCCATATTAGTGCCTATCCAGAGATTGATTGGCAAGCATTTGCGAAACAATTTGTGGTAAGTTTGGGCTTAACTTGGAACCCCTATACCACGCAGATCGAACCCCATGATTATATAGCTGAGCTATATGATGCCATAGCCCGTTATAACACTATTTTGATCGATTTTGATCGTGATGTGTGGGGTTATATTTCCATGGGCTTCTTTAAACAAAAAACAGTGGCTGGTGAAATTGGTTCTTCCACTATGCCCCATAAAGTTAATCCAATTGATTTTGAAAACTCTGAGGGTAACTTAGGTATTGCTAATGCCATAATGCAACATTTGGCAGCCAAACTGCCTATTTCACGCTGGCAACGTGATTTAACTGACTCCACAGTATTGCGCAATTTAGGCGTTGGTTTAGCCCACAGTTTGATTGCTTATCAAGCCACCTTAAAAGGCATTAGCAAACTAGAAATCAATAGTCAGCGTTTGGCTGAAGATCTTGATAATGCATGGGAGGTACTAGCCGAACCAATTCAAACGGTTATGCGTCGTTATGGTATTGAAAAGCCATACGAGAAGCTCAAAGAGCTGACCCGTGGCAAGGATATTGATGCCGCTACTATTGCAGCGTTTATTGATGGCTTGGATATGCCGCAGGAAGCTAAAGATAGCCTTAAAGCTTTATCACCGGCTAGTTATATTGGTAATGCCGTGGAGCAAGCCAAGTCTATCTAAACTTAGCCAATTAATGGTTAGTTAGAAATTAACGCACGTATCGATCCTGTTACCATTAATGTGATCATACGTGCGTTGTGCTTTGCAGGAGAGCCTAATCCATGTTGCAACCTTTAACTCACTTTGGGCAATTATCTATTGATACCTTTGTTAAGGAATATTGGCAGCAAAAGCCAATATGTATTCGCAATGCGTTTCCTGATATAGCGCCACTTATTGCCGCTGATGAACTGGCTGGGTTAAGTCTAGAAGCAGAAGTCGAGTCGCGTCTTATAGAAAACCAAGGCGATATTACTGATTGGCGGTTGCAGCATGGCCCTATGCAAGATGCAGACTTTGCTAAGCAAAGGGATTATCCATGGACACTGCTAGTACAAGGTGTCGACCAATATGTTCCTGCGGTATTTGATTTTGCCAGTAAGTTCCGATTTATGCCTGCCTGGCGCTATGACGACATTATGATTAGTTATGCCACAGCAGGCGCTGGTGTAGGCGCCCATTTTGATCGCTATGATGTGTTTTTAATCCAAGGCGAAGGCTGCAGACGCTGGGAAATAGGTCAAGCTTGCAGTAGTACAAGTCCACTTGCTGAGCATAACGACCTTAGCCTATTACAAGACTTCGAGACCATTGAATCATTTGATCTGGAACCCGGTGATATGCTTTATTTACCGCCTTTAGTTGCCCATAGAGGTGTCGCCCTTACAGATAACTGCATGACTTATTCCGTTGGTTGTCGAGCGCCGTCATTTAGTGACGTGATTGGTGGCTTTGCTGATTATATTGGCCAACAATTAAGTCCAGACCAACGTTTACGTAATAGCCTGGAAGCCCAGCCTCCGGGGGAAATTTCAGCTAATGATATTGCTAATTTACGCCATATTATCGCGCAACAATTAACCGATGAAAATCTAGCTCAGTGGTTTGGCAGTATGTCTACTGAGCCCAAAAACCCAGCCCTCGACATATCTGAAGAAGCTATGGATAGCTCAGAACTAGCCAATATTTTAGTTGATAAATACGGTGTTATTAGAGTATCTGAAGGCGTGCGCATTGCTTACACTTGGCAAGGTGAAGGTGGATTAACACTTTTTATTCAAGGTGCAGCGATACCTTGTCCACCACAAGCAACAGAATTGGCCATGGCCCTAGCAAATAAGTTGGTTATAGCCGTTGAGGATTTGGCACCATTAATTGCTCATGAGGCAAGTGAAGCTTTATTTTTGGTACTACATAATCAAGGTTGGATTTATTTTGATGATGAGTAAGATGATGAACAAATAGCAGGACAGCTTATATCCTCAACTAACTCTAAATAAGGTTAATCAAAGTCAATCAAGGCTAATAGCCAGATGCACTGGCAAGATATAGCGTCTTTCTAAGCCCTTGTCATCTGTCCAAGCCAACTCACTGCAAGCTAAAGCTAGATCTTCCTCATAAGGACCAGGGTGGTATAAACGGTCACCAACAATAGGCAAACCTAAATTAGCAAGATGATAACGGATCTGGTGCTTGCGGCCAGTTTCGATTTCCACACTGACCAAGCAATTACTAGCATTATTAGCTAAGGGCTGAATATGACTTAGGGCTGGCTTGTTATCAACGTCAAGGTTACATGTAATTGGTGACTCAATATGACCAGTCACTTTTGCTAAATAAGCCTTATATATTTTATGTTCAGTAAACAAACTACTTAAAAAGCGTGCCATAGCTTTACTGTGGGCTATCAACATTAACCCTTGCGCAGCACGATCTAGACGGTTGACTATAAAAGCTGTTCTAGGCGGGCTTATATGCCCTTCTACATAGCGATTTATCGTACAGTGATCACTCCAACGTGACCCTTGGCTAAGCATGCCACTGGGTTTATACCAAACGCTAAACTCACCTTCATCAGCTAACAAAATAGCGGCTGGACAAGTTTGCCCAAGCACTTGAGGGTTATAATAAAAAAATAAGATATCTTGGCTTTGTAATAACCGATCCTGACGCCTTATACGCTGCGTTTGTTTGCCACGTTGCACCCATACGGCCCCTTTTTGCATGGCATCTTTGATGCTGGTACGGGACAGTTCGGTAATGCTCAATAAAGCATCTACCGCTGTTTGTGGTGCTTGTATAACGATTGAAAAAGTTTCTGCATCTTTCATAACTCTATTATACGCTGACAGCACACTTAGCGGCAGTGTCAGCTTGCTAACACATATTTAATGCCACTATCTATTACCATGATTAAAGCTGTGTATACTTTTTATAACTACAGTTATTGCAGTAAGCAATTTGTAAAGATTTCAAAAGGGATAAAAAATAAATATGCTAACTCTATTCACCTTAATTGCTAAGGAGTAAAATAATCTTACTACCAGCCCTAAGACTAAAATCTTGTGCAAATAATCTCCCTGCCTTATATCCGTGATGCCAGCCATTATTTTGAGCGTATTCGTTATCTGCAATGGCCACTATTATTAGATTCAAATCAACGTGCTGGTGATTTTGGTCGTTATGATTTGATGATGGCAAACCCTAAAGCGCTGATAAAAGTTACTGACGGTAACTGTTATTTGGATACCGGTCATGGCTTTAAAGATTGTGCTCAAGATGCTTTTAGCCTTATAGCTGAACAACTGCAAGATTTTAATGGCCCCGATAGTAATACACCAGAATTACCTTTTTATGGTGGTGTAGCTGGTCTATTCGGTTATGACTTCGGCCGTACACTTGAAACTATGCCAAATATAGCCACCCAAGATATCGACTTGCCTGATCTATGGGTAGGCATATATCCATGGGCCGTTATTTGTGACCATAAACACCAAGCCTGCTGGCTAGTTAGCCAACTTGATGATGTAGAAACCAACAGAGTTTTTGAGCAATTACAAACTAGTGTTGAAACAGACGCGGCTCAGTTTACATTGTTAGATGGCTTTACTAGCAATATGACTGAACAAGAATATAAGCAAAAATTTCAGCAAGTCATTGATTATATTTATGCTGGCGATTGTTATCAGGTCTGTCTAGCACAACGTTTTGAGAGCCGTTATAAAGGCCATCCATGGCAAGCTTTTAAAGCCCTGCGTACATGCGCCCCAACCCCTTTTAGTGCCTATTTAGAAACAGATTCTGGGAGTGTACTAAGCCTTTCACCCGAGCGTTTTTTACAGGTTAAAGATCTAGTTGTAGAAACCCGACCTATCAAAGGTACTCGCCCCAGAGGCACTACCACTGATAAAGATAATGCCCTGCGCGCTGAGCTTATAACTAGCCCAAAAGACCGAGCTGAAAATTTGATGATTGTTGACTTACTGCGCAATGATATTAATAAACATTGCCTACCAGGTAGTGTGAAAGTGCCCGATATATTTGCCATTGAAAGCTACAGTAATGTGCATCATATGGTAACAACTGTAAAAGGTCGCTTAGCAAGCAAAGATAAAATAATTGCATTACTAAAGGGAGCTTTTCCTGGCGGGTCTATTACCGGGGCGCCTAAGATTCGGGCTATGGGAATTATTGAAGAACTGGCACCACAC
>DNNY01000089.1 GCA_003497765.1 Oceanospirillaceae bacterium | reverse complement strand
CATAAGAAAGACTACCCACAACCAGTAAAGTTAGTATAAAACCCCAAATCACTGGCCTTTTAAACATCACCAAGTCTCGGAATGCTTAGCAATGTGTTCGACTAGCTTAGACTGCAGTTGACGAGTCATATTAGTCACCTTAAAAGCCTGCCCATCAATATCAATAACAGGCCAAATACCATTTAAGCTATTGGTAAAAAACACCCCTGCGCTAGCACGCAAAAAGTCCATACTAATATGTTGTTGATGAACCTTTATACCCAATTGATGAGCTATAGCCATCACTTGCTCCGCCATAACACCTGCTATGCCAGCACCATCTTGAGGAGGGGTATACAAACAGCCATCATAATCAACAAATATATTGCTCATCACCCCTGATTGCACATAACCAGCCTGATTTAACATTAGACCCTCATGTTTGTCCGAACCTGACCACTCTTGACGCGCCAGAACTTGGTCTAGTCGGTTAAGGTGTTTAATACCAGCTAATTGCGGATTATGCCCCCAAACATGATTACAAATATGCACATGCACACCCTGATCAGATAAATTCTCTCTACCGTCTGGCCAAGGTAATATTTGTACCATTCTATTCAACTGTGGTTTGGCCGGAGGTAGATATCCTCTGCCACCAATACCACGGGTAATAATGATTTTTAGCACTCCTCGAGGCCGTGTCCAAGACAGCAACGCTTGTTGAATATCAAATTTAAGATGTTGCTGCAGTTCGGAAGTATCAACTTCTATGCCAAGGGTATGGAGGCCATTAACCAAACGCTGCCAGTGGCACTGCCATAATTGTGGCTGCTTTCCCTCCAGGGCGATGGTCTCAAAAACTCCATCACCATATGCCAAGCCTCTGTCGGCAATAAATAGGTTACTTTCTGGCTGACCATTAAACAGATTTATCATGATTTATATACGTTTAAACACTAAGGTGCCATTGGTACCACCAAAACCAAATGAATTACTAAGGGCAACATCAATTTGGGCCTCTTGAGCCGTATGGGGGACATAGTTTAAATCACAACCCTCTGAGGGGTTATCTAAATTAATAGTCGGTGGTGCCACCTGATCACGAATGGCTAAAATGCTAAATATGGCCTCAACAGAGCCAGCAGCCCCTAACAGATGACCGATCATTGACTTGGTAGAACTAATACGCACCTGTTCAGAAGCCTTGCCTAATACAGATTTAACGGCATTAGTTTCAGCAATATCCCCTGCTGGTGTCGAAGTACCATGGGCATTAATATAATGCACTTGATCTGCATTGACCCCAGCATCACGCATAGCATTACTCATGGATAATGCAGCGCCACTCCCATCTTCAGGTGGTAGAGTAATATGATAAGCATCACCACTCATACCAAACCCAGCTAATTCCGCATAAATGTTAGCGCCTCGGGCTTTGGCCATTTCATACTCTTCTAGCACCAATACACCAGCGCCATCACCAAGCACAAAACCATCACGATCCTGATCCCATGGACGGCTGGCAGCTTGCGGGTCGTCATTACGTGTCGACAAAGCACGGGCGGCTCCAAAACCACCCAAACCAAGGGGTGTAGTTGCCATTTCGGCACCACCACACACCATCGCATCGGCATCTCCATAGGCTATCATTCGTGCCGAAGCACCAATATTATGAGTACCTGTAGTACAAGCCGTGGTAATGGCGATATTCGGGCCTTGCATGCCATATTTAATTGATAGGTTGCCAGAGATCATGTTGATAACGCTACCGGGCACAAAAAACGGTGACATGCGGCGTGGCCCATTACTGGCTAATGTACCATGATTCTGTTCGATAAATGACAAACCACCAATACCAGAACCAATGGCGACACCAACACGTTGAGCGTTAGCATCGGTAATTTCAAGCCCAGCATCCTCAATAGCTTGTGTAGCTGCAGCCATACCATACTGCATAAACAAGTCCATTTTACGACCATCTTTAGTGGCCATATAAAGGGACAAATCAAAATCTTTTACACTTGAGCCAATCTGGGTAGCAAAAGTACTAGCATCAAATGATGTTATTTTTGTCACCCCACTGACACCAGCAAGGATATTTTTCCATGAATCAGAGACATTGTTTCCAACCGGGCTTAACAACCCTAAACCAGTAACCACTACTCGCCTACGACTCATTGACAACTCCTTATGAAAATAGCACAACGCTGGATTCTAGCGTTTAGAACAATATTTGCCAAACAAAAAACAAAAACGCAATTTGATTTACCTAAAAACAGAAAAGCCGCACCTTTAATGGCGCGGCTTTTCAATATTCAGTACTAGGTACCGACGCAACGCAATCTTACTGATTGGCGTTGACGTAATCAATTGCAGACTGAACGGTGGAAATTTTCTCCGCTTCTTCGTCTGGAATCTCAGTTTCAAATTCTTCTTCCAAGGCCATTACCAGCTCAACTGTATCCAGAGAGTCGGCACCTAGATCGTCAACGAAAGAAGCTTCGTTGGTAACTTCATCTTCTTTAACGCCTAGTTGTTCTGCAACAATTTTTTTAACGCGTTCTTCAATAGTACTCATAGTCTTTCCTAATTGGTTTTTTAGTGTCGCCAGCGCAATAATAATATACCCTGAACAACCTTATTATGGCTGCCAAATATGCTGGCTAATAACCTATTTTGTAACTCTTAAGAAGAGTGTGCTCATTATCAACATATTGACGAAAATTTCAACCTTTAAGGCTAAGTTAAGCAAAAAATTTGCGCCTTATTTACCCTAAGATTGAAGTCAACTTAACCCATATACATGCCACCATTAACATGAATGGTTTCACCAGTTATGTAACTCCCCGCATCACTCACCAAGAAACCTACCAAAGCAGCTATATCTTCTGGCACCCCTAAACGCTGCATAGGTATTTGCGTGCGTAGCATATCTTTCTGGTCTTCACCTAAGGCATTGGTCATATCCGTCGCAATAAAGCCAGGAGCAATAGAGTTTACCGTAATATTTCTTGATGCCACTTCCCGCGCCATAGAACGGCTAAAGCCTTCGACTGCGGCCTTAGTTGCAGCATAATTGGTCTGTCCCATATTACCCATAGAACCCACCACAGAACTGATATTAATCACCCGACCCCATTTGGCTTTGGTCATACCACGGAGACAGCCTTTGGTTAAACGGAAAATAGAATTAAGATTGGTATCAATAACTGCATCCCACTCCTCTTCTTTCATCCGCATCAATAGGTTATCTTTGGTAATGCCAGCATTGTTAACTAATATGTTTGGCGCACCAAACTCAGATACTAGTTCTGTTAATGTTGAGGTAACTGAATCGCTATCAGTGACATTTAATACCATGCCTTTGCCGGTGCCGGCATCAGCCAAATAGGCACTAATTGTGGCGGCACCCGATTCAGAAGTAGCCGTACCAATAACTACCGCCCCCTGACTAGCTAATTGCAACGCAATCGCTTTACCAATACCACGTGTAGCACCAGTAACTAGGGCGACTTTCCCTTCAATACTCAGCATCTTCATATTCCTCTACATGTCCAGAGCAGATTGTAAACTGGCACTGTCATTTATGGCCGCGGCAGCAATGCCTTTGTCAATTCGCTTATTAAGGCCAGTCAGTACTTTACCAGGTCCACATTCTAGCATAACTTCAACACCTTGTTGGGCCATATTCTGTACACAACCTGTCCAGCGCACTGGTTGATGAAGCTGGGCAACTAAATTAGACACCAACTCGTCAACATTATGAGCTACTTGAGCGTGGACATTCTGTACCACAGGTATGCTAGGCATAG
>DNNY01000127.1 GCA_003497765.1 Oceanospirillaceae bacterium | reverse complement strand
CACAATTCAAAACTCTCTGTTTGTAGATGGCCAGAAAGCCGGCTTATCTCAGAAAAAGTTGATGGAAATGGCGAAGATTTTTGGCTGGGATATCGATTTTGCCCTCGACATACGTGCTGGTGATAGCTTTGTTGTCCTTTATGAAACAACTTATTTAGATGATAAGCCATTTGGTGAAGGGGAAATATTAGCCGCCCAATTTATTAACCAGGGGCGCGTTGTAAACGCTATACGCCATAGTGATGGTAATTATTACAATGAACAAGGCTACAGTATGCGGAAGGCGTTTTTGCGCAGCCCAGTAGATTTCTTCCGTATTAGTTCCAAATATAATTTAAAACGTAAACATCCTATTCTGAACGTTGTGCGCCCCCATCGAGGGGTGGATTATGCGGCACCCACGGGAACACCAATCAAAGCATCTGGTGATGGCAAAGTCATTTGGAAAGGGACCAAAGGTGGGTATGGCCGCACCATTATCATTCAGCACGCTGGCATCTATACAACCTTATATGCTCATATGTCCAAATATCATAGCAAGATCAGCAAGGGCTCACGGGTAAAACAAGGTCAAGTTATTGGCTATATCGGCAGCTCAGGTGTTTCTACAGGGCCACATTTACATTATGAATTCAGGGTTAATGGCGTCCATAAAAACCCCTTAAAAGTAGAGTTTCCAAATGTTGAACCTCTTAATGAGCAACAAATGCAAACCTTTGCCCCTTTAGGTGAAGACCTATTAGATCAATTACAGGCTTACAAGCTAGGTACACCCTAGCACTGTGTATTGGAATATTGGGTATTCAAGACTTATTGCTAGATAGAGAAGCTAGAACCACAACCACAAGTGGTGGTGGCATTGGGGTTTTGCACAGTAAATTGTGAGCCCTGTAGGCTTTCTTTGTAGTCCACGGTACCACCCATCAAGTATTGTATAGACATAGCATCTACCAACATTGACACCCCATGGTTTTGGATGCGCGTGTCATCTTCGGCCACCTTGTCATCAAAAGTAAAGCCATAGGAAAAGCCCGAACAGCCACCACCTGTCACGTAAACACGCAAGCATAATGATGGGTTTTCTTCCTCTTCTAAGAGCTTTTGGACTTTTTCTGCCGCTGCATCAGTAAAATGCATAGCTTCTTCGGCGGCTTGGGGATCAAAGTTTTCCATGTTCATTTAACAACCTAATCATATATGACGATATTATCGCCTTAACCCAGCAATGCAATCAAGTATTGGGTCAGGCAATAAGGAATATACTACTCGTATTTCGGACTGCCCCTGAGGCGACTTAAAAAAGACTAGCTAAGTAGTCTTTATGGGGACAAGGGCATAATATCCAACCCAGCATGCTCATCTAAGCCAAACATAAGGTTCATATTATGTACAGCCTGTCCAGCAGCACCTTTAACTAGATTATCAATGGCAGACAATATCACTAAAGTATTCTCTCCCTGGGGTTGATGCACCGCCAGACGACAAATATTAGAACCACGTACACTGCGCGTTTCAGGATGACTGCCTAGGGGCATCACATCAACAAAACCGTGATTGACATAACGCTCTTCATAAATAGCTTGCAGACTTGGTAAATCAATAGCCGCGTCCAGCTGGGCATAAATGGTAGCGTGTATACCACGGATCATGGGAGTCAAATGCGGCACAAAGGTCAAACCAATCGGTGCTTTGGCAGCAACCGCCAGACGCTCCTTAATTTCGGGTAGATGACGATGGCCTGCTACGCCATAGGCTTTAAAGCTATCCCCCGCCTCACAGAAAAGGCTTCCAACTGCTGCACCACGACCAGCACCGCTGACCCCAGACTTACAGTCCGCGATTATTTGTTGGATATTGACCAGACCTTGTTCAATTACTGGCAACAAACCAATTTGGACTGCTGTGGGATAGCAACCAGGATTGGCAACTAATCGCGCCGTGGTAATTGCCTGCCTATTAACTTCCGGCAGTCCATATACAGCTTCTGCCACCAAGTCAGGACAGGCATGTTCCATACCATACCATTGGGACCATGCATCAATATCTTGTAGCCGGAAGTCAGCGGCTAAATCGATCACTTTGGTGCCACTCTCTAATAGCGCCCTAGTTTGCTTCATGGCCACACCGTTAGGGGTAGCAAAAAATACCAGATCAGCCTCTGCTAGGGTCTCATTATTCGGTTCAGTAAAAGCTAAGTCGAATTCGCCTCTTAGGCTGGGATATATATCAGACACCTGACGCCCAGCTTCAGAGCGTGAGGTTATAGCACTGACTTCAACACCTGGATGGCGCGCCAAAATACGCAATAGCTCGACTCCGGTGTATCCCGTTCCACCCACAATAGCAACTTTGTTCACTTTTCCCACCTAACCGCTATGATACTTAATACCAAAAGGTCTCATTTTCAAAGACTTAATTCTAAAGCAGTATTTGTCTGATGCCTAGTAATTCAGTTATTCTTAAGGGCTTATTCTACGCGCCAGCACAAGAAGGCATAACATGGCCAGAAAACCAGATCAAAAACTAACGCAGCGGCTGTTTTCACCAGACTATTTCCGCCATCGTTTAGCCGATACAGATGCACTGCCTCAAATGGCCTTGTTGGGTCTTATTGCGGGCGTAGCCTCAGCGTTAATTATTATTGGATTTCGCAGTCTGTTTGAATTACCTCTGGCCCATTGGCTACCCAGTGGTACAGCTGAGGGCTTTGAAAGCCTACCTACATTATGGCATTTTCTATTGCCCGTTATTGGTGGTGGTCTCATAGGTCTATGGTTGATGCTGTTTAAGGCCAAGGCGCGCCAAACAGGCGTCACTCATGTGATGCAACGTATGCTCAATAATAAAGGTTATATGCCATTTAAGAATACCTTGGTGCAGTTTTTTGGTGGTGCTTTAGCCATTATTACTGGGCAATCTGGTGGGCGTGAAGGACCTGCTGTCCACCTTGGTGCCGCGATTAGTTCACAGTTAGGGCGCTTTTGGCAGCTACCAGACAATAGTATTCGTACCTTGGTTGGCTGTGGTACCGCTGGCGCTATTGCTGCATCCTTTAATACGCCCATGGCTGGGGTTATCTTTGCCATGGAAGTGGTTATGCTTGAATATACAGTGGTTGGCTTTACCCCCATAATTATTTCTGCCGTCACCGCTACTTTGGTACATAACAGTTTATATGGCGCCGAAATGGCCTTTATGGCCCCTAATATTGCTTTTGTTAGCCTCCAGGAAATGCCCCTTATCTTGATTTATGGGGTTATTTTCGGCGCCTTAGCTGCGCTATTTACCAAAACAGTTACTGTTAGCCTCAGTGTCGGCGGCAAGCCCATTATGCTGCGTATGCTTGGGGCTGGCCTCGTGACTGGCTTACTAGCCACTCAAGTACCGCAGATAATGGGGGTGGGGACTGATAGCATCTTGGCTGCTATTGAGGGGCAATATGCTATCCAATTATTGCTTATGCTGGCATTGGCGAAGCTGTTTGCTACGGCAGTGAGTGTTGGTCTGGGCATGCCAATTGGTTTGATTGGGCCTACGTTGCTGATTGGTGCCAGTGCCGGTGGGGCTTTGGGACTAATAAGCCAGGGTCTGATCGCTGGTCCCATTTCGACTTCTGGTTTTTATGCCATGCTTGGTATGGCCGCTATGATGAGTGCTGTTTTACAGGCACCTTTAGCTGGGTTGATAGCATTATTGGAGTTAACCCATAATCCGGAAGTGATCTTACCCGGTATGGCTGTGGTAATAATGGCTAACTTTACCTGCCGTTATATATTTAAACAGGACTCTACCTTTATTGAGGTATTGCGTCACCAAGGGGTGGCTCTGCAGGATAACCTTATCAATCAATCCCTTACACAAAGAGGCGTCACCAGCTTAATGGATGATCAAATTGCCCACCATGCTGATCATGATATGACAGGGGTCAATAAGTCGATTGCGCATGGTAAAGACTGGCTGTTGATTTATAAAGAAAACCAGATCATTGCCGTTATTGCCAGCCAAGATCTTGCTCTTGATCAACTTCAGGACAGTATCCAGCAGGCAAGATCAACGGCTTCCAGTGAATTTGGCTACTGCTCTTCGCGGGCAACCTTGAGAGAGGCTTGGGATTTAAGCCAACACCACGATTATGCTTATCTACTGATTACTGACCTAGATGAACAGGTGATTGGTGTCTTGCCTGCCAGCAAGATTACCAATTTGATGCAACAGGGTTAACCCTTTCAGCCCGGTTAAAGGTCATCTATGCACGACTTTACACTTTGCTAACTAGCCCCTCTATTGCTTTATGTGGATAATAGCATTCTGATCAATTCGTTACTTTTCTGTTACAGAGGTTTTATGTCTACTTTTACTCGTTCAGAAGAACTTTTCCAAGCTGCACAAAAACATATTCCCGGCGGGGTTAACTCGCCAGTGCGGGCTTTTAAAGGTGTTGGCGGCACACCGCTATTTTTTAAGCGGGGCGAAGGCGCTTGGTTGATTGATGAAGACGATAATCGTTATATCGACTATGTTGGTTCATGGGGGCCAATGATTCTGGGCCATGCCCACCCAGCAGTATTGGATGCAGTAAGAAATAGTATTGAAAATGGACTAGGGTTTGGTGCGCCCACACAAGTTGAAACAAAAATGGCCGACAAGATATGTGAGCTATTGCCAGGCATGGATATGGTGCGCATGGTTAGCTCTGGCACGGAAGCAACCATGAGTGCTATTCGTTTAGCAAGGGGTTACACCAACCGTGATAAAATTGTTAAGTTTGAAGGCTGCTACCATGGCCATTCTGACTCCCTATTAGTAAAAGCTGGCTCTGGCGCATTAACCCTTGGGGTACCAAGCTCACCAGGTGTCCCTGCCAGCCTTGCTGACCATACATTAACCCTAACCTATAACGACCTTGATAGCGTTAGAGCGGCTTTTGAACAGGTGGGTAATGATATTGCCTGCATTATTGTTGAACCCGTATCCGGTAATATGAACTGTATCCCCCCCCAAGAGGGCTTTCTGCAAGGCTTACGGGATATCTGTGATGCCTATGGTGCTTTGTTGATTATTGATGAAGTGATGACGGGATTCCGGGTAGGCCTGCACTGTGCCCAAGGTTATTATGGGGTCATTCCAGATCTTACCGCTTTGGGTAAGGTAATTGGTGGTGGTATGCCTGTGGCGGCTTTTGGCGGTCGTGCTGAAGTTATGCAACACTTAGCGCCACTCGGTCCGGTATATCAAGCCGGAACTTTATCGGGTAACCCAGTAGCCATGAGTGCTGGCATCGTCATGCTGGAAGAAATCAGTAAGCCTGGTTTTTATGAGCAATTAACGGCATACACCGAGCGTCTGCTGGACGGTATGCGTGAGCGCGCTGCAGCTGCTGGGATTCCATTTACTACGGCACAAGTTGGCGGCATGTTTGGTATGTTCTTTACCGATCAGAAGGAAGTAACTTGTTTTACCGATGTTATGGATTGTGATACCGATAGGTTTAGTCGCTTCTTCCATTTAATGTTAGCTCAGGGTGTCTATCTGGCGCCATCTGCATTTGAGGCAGGGTTCGTCTCCAGTGCTCATGGTGAAGCAGAATTAGCCGGCACCCTGGCAGCAGCTGAAGCGGCCTTTGCACAGTTATAAAAGGCTATAAACATGTTACCTATTATCTTTGGATTTGCTTTTGCTTGGTTGGCTTATACCTGCTGGCAAAGTCAGGTACCAAGTAACAAAACAGCCGCCTTAGCCAGTTTATTTATTGCCTTACAACAGATAACTCACGCACCTCTTATTAACTTGTCAGCCGATCATGCTGGCATGTTAATGTTGAGCAACAGTGTAAGCTATATTAGTTTACCTTTGATCGCCTTGGTGGTGTTGCACTTTAGCCTCGCATGGCAGTGGCAAACGGCCACCTGGGGGCGTATCTTTTTGGGTTTGGCTGCACTCTTTGAACTAGGCCGGCGTACAGGTTTAAATGCTGACTATCTGATAGTTATTATTGGCCTATGGATTGCGGTTTTGGTGGTTTCGGCGGGCTTGCTATCGCAACAATGGAGCAATAGTCAACGAGTGATCCTAGGTATTTGTGGCCTCTATTCGGCATGGGTTCTCTATAGTTATGGGCCCTACAATATGGATTATGTGCTGTCTGTCACCCAAGTTACTGCATTTATTATTTTATTGATTATCTACCGCCGCCAATCAACTTAAGCAGACTTATTGAGCAAGTTGTGCTGCCCTAGACAAAGCTGCTTGCTCACCTTCAATGTCACCTTGATAGCGGCGACTAGCGGCAATTAAACGCCAGAAAAAGTCGCCATAAGTTGGCTGGTTGGCAACCAAAGACAAGCCCTTACGAGCCAATTGTTCGGCTCGCACAGCTTGACCATCGGCTAAGTATAAAGCGGCTAGGCGGGCATATACTTTGGGTTCCTGTGGGGCAATGCGTTGCGCCTGTTGCAATTTAATCACTGCTATTTCAAGCTCATTGTTGGCCTTAGCAGTATCCGCCTGCAATACTAATTGCTCTACTACTTCCTGACTGGCCAGAGATAAGCTTAAGCTAGGTGTTGCCACAGGTGTTCTAGGCGTGAGCGTGGGTGCCTGAGCACCAGCACTATTAAACTTATCGACGCTTAAATTAGACAAATCAGTTGCGCTAGGTGTGGCTATCTTATCTACCATGGGGCTACTTGTTAAGGGTGGTCCAGCTTTAACGGGTTGCGGATAGGTATCCAAACTTCGTTCTTCCACGGCAGGTGATGCCACTGGTCCTAAGGCACAAGCAGACAGCAAAGCGCCAAGGGACAGAATAACAAGCACCTGTTTAAGATGAAAAATAGTTGTCTTAAAGAGTTGAAATTGAATAGATGTTGGTAGCACAAAGTAATCCTTTTGCGATTTATGTTAAGAGCAACTAATTACCACAATTAGCTTTTGCAGGCGGCCGTGTTTGGTTAAAGGGTAATACTAGACCTTCACAGTCAGCATCAATAATTGCCCCCGTGGTTGCATTAGTGCGAAACCAATCTACGCCAGGGGGCTGGCTCACCTCATCTTTCTCATAGGGTAGCTTTGACAGCAGACGAGCCCATACCTGTAAAGCACCACTTGAGCCTGTTAAAGGGGTGGGAGTAGCGTCGGTATTGCCCATCCAAACTGTGGCTACATGACGCCCACTAAAACCTGAAAACCAGCTATCGCGCTGATCATTGGTGGTACCTGTTTTGCCAGCTACTATTTGTTCTGCAGGCAGATATGCATAGGCTCCTTTGGCAGTACCCTGACGTCCAATTAAGGCTAATTCTTGCTGGAGTATATAGGTGGCTTGGAGGTCTGCCGCTTGGCTAACTTGATAAGGATAGTGACTTAACAGCTGACCATTGGCTTTGGTTACATCGCGCACAATAGACAATGGATTATAAAAGCCATTATTAGCCATGGTTTGATATACCTGATTAACCTCCATAGGCGATAGCTCTAGGGCACCCAAAAGTCGACTTGGATAGGGCTCCCAGTTTTGCTTAACACCTAGGGCCGATAGCTGTTCCAACACCTTATCTACACCCAAACTCATACCCAAACGTACATTGGCAATATTGTAGGACTTAACTAAAGCTTGATACATGGGCACCACACCGTGGGACTGACCATCATAATTGGCTGGTTGCCAGACACTTCCATCAGGCTGTGGAATAGTTAGGGGTGAATCATCCAAAGGACTCAACAAATGAAATCGTTCACTGGCCAACGCAGTCAAATGGATAATGGGCTTAAGTAGAGAGCCAACTTGACGGCTATCGTCCAAAGCCCAATTGTGGCCGGCATAGCCACCATCGCGGTCGCCCACGACGGCAAGCACTTCACCATTATGCCGTTGTGATAAAACCAAAGCAGCCTGTAACTTGTTTTGTTCACCATATTGCTTAGTTAAACTGCTAAGACTATTTTTCATAGCCTTATTAGCTTGATACTGTGCCCATGGATCAATAGTGGTAAATACCCGCAAGCCCTGATTACTTAGATCATTAGCTTTGTAAGCTTGTTGCAATTGCTGGCGTACCAAATCCATATAAGCTGGATAGCGGCTATATTGGGTTACCTTAGTAAGCTGTAGCGGCTTAGTTTGTAAGTCTTGCATCTCGGTCTCAGAGATCATACCCACATCTGCTAGAGTTTTTAGTACCAGATCGCGCCGTTGTTTAGCGCGTTGAGGGTAACGTTTAGGGTTGTAATAAGAAGGACCTTTAATCATCCCAACTAATAAAGCTGTTTGATGCAAGGCGAGCTCATTAAGTGGCTGACCAAAGTAATACCAACTAGCCAGTCCAAAACCATGAATGGCGCGCTTACCTTGTTGCCCGAGAAAAACCTCATTTAAATAAACTTCAAGTATTTCATCTTTGCTGTAATGATTATTGAGCAATAAGGCCATGGGCGCTTCGATTAATTTACGCCATAGTGTTTGTTCTGCACTAAGGTAAAAGTTTTTTACTAGCTGTTGAGTAATAGTACTGCCACCCTGGACTATGCGACCTGCTTTAAAGTTAACCGCTATCGCCCGAGCAATACCTGCAGGTGATATCCCTAGATGTTCGTAATAGCTACGATCCTCTACGGCTAATAGGGTTTGTATAAAGCCTGCGGGAAGATCATCCAATTGCACCAACTCCCGATCTTCATTATGGGATGGATATATACCGCCAATTAGCTGCGGTTCAAGACGGATCAAATGTAAATCTTCGCCCTGTGTATCATTCATAGACAAAATACGTCCTGCTTGCAGTATTACCTCTTGCCGATTACTTACCTCACTAGCATCAACAAAGTGAAAGCCTCGGGTATAAATCTCTAGTCTATTGTTGTGTAAACGATATTGGCCTGGTTTATGTAGTTGTTGTACCGCCCGATAACCTAATTGCTGGAGTTCATAGGCTAATTGACCATCGGCAAGTTGTTTACCCACATAAAGTTCAAGAGGGCGAGCATAGACTTTGGCTGGCAGGGTCCAGCGATGACCTTCAAACCGGTGTCTTACCTGTGCATCTAACCAAATCAATAAGACTAAGGTACACACTGCCAAGACAGTTAAGAGTTGCCAAAAAAAACGCCAGAACTTATTTGCTTTGTGGGGATGCTGAGCCACCTATTTCTCCATTGTAACAATGCTTAAGCATCATATTGCCATCTTTAGATGGCCACTTGCTCCATATCCATGGGGTCAATTGCTGCAACTCACGGAGCCATTATTATTGTCGCCATACTATTAGATAAATGGCGGCAACTAAGGTTCCTGTCGATAGTTACTTTTGTCTCTACAGCTTAGGTTTATCCAATATAACTGGCAATGGCCTACTTAAGCCTATACTTTGCGGACTGATATCAGCACCATAGGCATAGACTTCCACACCGGCAGCTACCGCTGCAATTAGTGCCTCTGCATAGTGTGGATCCTTGTCCCACGCTGGCGCCACCACCTCAATACCAGTATGGGCAGCACAAAATACTAACACTGCCCGCTGGCCTGCTGTGGCCATAGCTGCTAATTCACGTAAATGTTTACGCCCACGGTCAGTAACGGCATCAGGAAACTCACCGCGCCCATGACCACGCCACCAAGTGACATTTTTCACCTCTACATAACAGTCTGGCCCGCCACCTTGCAAGAAAATATCGATACGACTCCTTTCTTGCCCAAAGGCTACCTCTTGCTGCAAGTCTGAATAACCTTGTAAAGCCACAATAGTGCCATTGTTTATGGCTTCGACCACTAGGGCATTAGCTCGCTGGGTATTGATACAAGCCAGGTATTGCCCATCTACCTCCACTAACTCCCAAGTGCAAGGGTATTTACGCTTGGTATTATCCGACTGCCAATACCATACCCGACTACCCGGCTCAGCACAGGCAGCCATGGAGCCAGTATTAGGGCAATGTAAAGTAAGCTTTGTGCCATTATGGGTTGTGACGTCAGCCAAAAAGCGTTTGTAACGTTGGCTTAATACAGCTTCTTGTAAAGGTGGATTGAAGTTCATTTATTATGTTCTGCAAGGCATCAAAATAACCATTAATTCTGGCACTGGCCGGCTTAGTAAGCAACTGCAAAGTAATTGCAAAAGTGCATATTTATATTAATATCTAAGGTGCATTTTGGGATCACCCTTATTAACCAAGTTGACAGCTATTGATGATTTTTCGTTAATTAAAAAACGCCTCTAGCCAAACGTAATTAAATCTGGTAGTTTTATCGCCCTGAATTCAACCGTAACCGGGTAGACTTGCTGCAAGTCCCTCAAATTGCTGCTCCAAGACTGCCCATATACTTTAAGTGTAGAATGATATGGCAGAAAATCACGAATCATTACTGAAACACTTCACGCCCTACGAAGCCAAGGCCGACGAAGAGTATATGAATCAGGCTCAACGTGATCACTTCAAGCATATTTTGCAAGCTTGGAAACAGGACCTGGCTGAAGAAGTTGATCGCACTGTTAGCCACTTAAAAGAAGATGGCGCTAACTTTGCTGATCCTAGTGATCGAGCGAGCCAAGAAGAAGAGTTCTCTTTAGAGCTTCGGGCACGGGATCGTGAGCGTCGACTCACAAAGAAAATCAACGACACCTTGGAAATGATTGAAGGTGATGATTACGGCTATTGTGAAGCTTGCGGTATTGAAATTGGTATTCGTCGACTTGAAGCGCGCCCCACAGCCACCCTTTGTATTGACTGCAAAACCTTAGCAGAAATCAAAGAGAAACAACTCGGCAAGTAAACCTTGGCGAACCTGCATAAATCGCAGCCTAAAACTACTTCTGGCTATGTTGGGCGTTTTGCACCTACGCCCAGCGGCCCGTTGCACTTTGGCTCTTTAGTCGCCGCCCTAGCAAGTTTTTTAGATGCCCGCGCCCACCAAGGAAAGTGGCTGGTGCGCATAGAAGATATTGATCCTCCCCGTTGCCAAGATGGCGCTAGTGATCATATTTTACGCACTTTAGACGCCTTTGGTATGCATTGGGATGGGTCTATTTGCTATCAGAGCCAACAACAGCAATCTTATTTGCATGCCTTAGCGCAACTTCAGCAACAAGATCTATTATACCCTTGTATTTGTAGCCGCAGCCAACTGCAAGCCAAAACTATTTACCCAGGCAATTGCCGTGATCAATTTACACCTTCTGAGCAAGCCAGTGCATGGCGCATAAAGGTTCCGAACATGGAGCTTGGCTTTGAGGATCTTATTTTGCCCGCTTATGAGGAAAATCTAGCTCAGCAAGTAGGGGACTTTATTTTACAACGTAAAGATGGGCTCTTTGCCTACCAGCTAGCCGTGGTCGTTGATGATGCCCAACAAGGTATTACCCATATTATTCGCGGTGCTGACCTTTACCAACAAACACCGCGGCAGGTGTTTTTACAAAAGTGCCTTACTCTTCCGACACCTAGCTATGGTCATATCCCATTAATTATTAATGATACTGGCCAAAAGTTAAGCAAACAAAATCTAGCTCAAGCCATATCTGCCAGCCAAGGGCCACTATTAATGAGTCAGGCTCTGCAACGCCTGGGACAAAACCTACCTGGCGAACTTATGGGCGCTCCCGTAGCAGAACAATTAGCTTGGTCTATAGGGGCATGGGAACGCAAAAATGTACCCGCTTTTTATCAGGATCCAGTGCCGTTTTTACAATCCCCTCTCCCCTGATCTACCGTGGCCGTGTTAGAATATTAGCTTTGGTCTAAGATAAGGTTGCGACCGATAAAACTATGGGTTTTATTAACAAATTAATGGATATATTATTCGGCCAAAATACTGCTCGCGAGCCAGTTGATGAGGCGACCAGTGGTCCTCGAGTTATACCCCGTGACCAACATGGTATAAGCCGCCGAGATATTAGTGATAATGCGCTTAAGGTACTCTATCGCCTTAAGGACGCCGGCTACCAAGCCTATCTTGTGGGTGGTGGTGTCCGTGACCTGCTGTTAGGTGGCCAACCAAAAGACTTTGATATTGCTACGGACGCCCATCCTGAACAAGTTCATAAGCTATTTCGTAACTCCATTCTTATAGGCCGACGTTTTCGCCTAGTGCATGTGCGCTTTGGTCGAGAAATTATTGAAGTAGCGACTTTTCGGGCAAGCCATAATGGTGATAACAATGGTACCGAAGCACGTCAGTCAGAGAGTGGCATGCTAACTCGTGACAATGTCTATGGCACTGTTGATGAGGACGCCCAACGCCGTGACTTCACCATCAATGCCATGTATTACAATATTGATGGCTTTACAATACATGATTTTGCTAATGGTGCAGCTGATATTCAAAGTCGAACGATTCGCATTATAGGCGAACCCTACGAACGCTATCGTGAAGATCCTGTGCGCATGTTGCGTGCTATTCGCTTTGCTGCCAAATTGGATTTTGATATTGCTGACCAAACAGGGGATCCAATTGATGAGCTAGGTCACCTGTTGCAGCCTATTCCTGCAGCCCGTATGTTTGAAGAAATTTTAAAACTGTTTTTGGCGGGTCAAGGAGAAGCTACTTACGAATTATTGCAAGACTATAATTTGTTCCGCTATTTGTTTCCAGCAACACAAGCAGCTATTGAAGCTGATCAAAGTGAACAACAGTTGGTGGAAACATTTATTCTGCGGGCTCTGCGCAACTCAGATGAACGAATTGGCCACGGTAAAAGTGTAACGCCAGCCTTTTTATTAGCCGCCTTACTATGGGCGCCCTTGCAATCGCGGGTAGCAAAAATTAACAATATGCCACCCTTGCCCGCCCTCCATCAAGCAGCACAAGATGTTATTCAAGAGCAGGTTAGGAGCACATCTATACCTCGGCGCTTTAGCACCCCTATGAAAGAAATCTGGGATATGCAATTACGGTTACCACGACGTCATGGCAACCGCGCAGAGCAATTATTGGAACATAAGCGTTTTCGGGCTGGCTATGACTTTTTGCTTATCCGCGAGGCCAGTGGTGAAGATTTAGATGGCCTTGGCGAGTGGTGGACACGCTTCCAGTATGGGAGTGACGAGCAACGTCTCGAAATGAGCAAAGTATTAGGTAAAGCGCCGCGCCCTAAACGTAAGCGTAAACCAACCAATCATCAGTCTGATTCGAGTAATCAAGCATGAAACACAATGCCTATATTGGTATAGGCAGCAACCTTGAGGCCCCAGTGGATCAGGTGCAACAGGCTATACATGAACTGGGCAATTTACCCCATTGCCAATTGCTCAAGGCGTCTAGTCTTTATGCCAGCAAGCCCATGGGACCTCAGAATCAACCAGATTATATTAATGCTGTGGTGCATTTGAGCACTGATCTTGAGCCCCTATCCCTACTCGATGCCTTACAAAAACTCGAACACTTGCACAGGCGGGTGCGCAAGCAACACTGGGGGCCACGCACCCTCGATCTAGATATGTTGCTCTACAATCAGGAAACGATTGATCATGCTCGCTTGCAAGTCCCTCATCCTGGGCTTACACAAAGAAATTTTGTCCTTTACCCACTAGCTGAAATAAACTCAACACTAAGTTTGCCCAATGGCACTAGCCTGCAGCAATTATTACAAGATTGCCCACTAGCCGATTTAGTTAAGCTAGCCGTATAATAACCCTAAACTCTGAGAACGGTAACATGGCACAAACAACTCTGCACACACTCTCTTCCATGAAGCAGAGAGGCGAAAAGATCACTTGCCTCACCAGTTATGATGCAACCTTTACCCATTGGCTCAATGCCGCGGGTTTAGATATGATTTTAGTTGGTGACTCGCTTGGCATGGTATTGCAAGGGCAGGACTCTACTTTGCCGGTCGATATTGACGATATGGTTTACCATACCCATTGTGTAAAAGCAGGTAATCAGCACTGTCTGATTATGGCCGATATGCCTTTTATGACCTATCGCACTATCGAACAAGCCATGACTAATGCCACCGCTCTTATGCAAGCAGGTGCACAAATTGTTAAGTTAGAAGGTGGTCTCTGGCTGCAAGATACAGTGGCCAAATTATACGAACAAGGTATCCCAGTTTGTGCCCATTTAGGTCTTACACCACAGGCCATAAATAAACTGGGAGGTTATCGCGTGCAAGGTCGTACACCTGAGCAAGCCCAAAATATGCTTGATGAGGCGGTGG
>DNNY01000091.1:20303-22681 GCA_003497765.1 Oceanospirillaceae bacterium | reverse complement strand
AATATCATTAAACAGCCCCTCGCATTTGAAGCACAGGCTCTGTATATACCTGAAACTACGGCTTTTATCCCTTTACTGTGCCTACCCCATGGTATCCGTATTATCATGACATGGTATTTTGGCTGGCGTGCCATTATTTATCTATTTTTTGCTAGCCTTCTCACCATCAGCCTTACCATTAGCCAACAGCCTCTGACGCCATTACTGGTGTTTTTTTGTTTAATGACAGCGTCCATTCCCTATATTACTTTTTATCTCTTTAATTTAGGTGGTTGGGATCTGTATAAGCTAAAAAATATCAAACCAGAAAAAAAATGGCATGCTTTGGTTTTAGTTGGCATTGTCTCAGCTTTGCTTAATGCTTTTGTGATTCATGTAATTCTTAGTGGTCATATTATGCCCGATAAAGCCGTTGACACGATTCTTTTCTACATTATTACCGACACAGTGTGTGCCATAAGCTTTATGGCTGCTTGTGCATATATGAGTAGCATAAGAAAAACATAAACTTATATTAATCAAACAATATCTAAAATGATAAAGTTGGCTAATGTACGCAGATGCGCTAAATTAATATTGATGCTAGGAATATAGCTTTAAAAAAATAAGTATATTTATGAATCAATTATCAAAAGAGTTTTTCACCTTAGGCTGGATCGGCGCGCTAATGATTTTAGCCGAATACCTTTGCCATTTCGTTTTGGAACCAGCTAGCAAGAGTCTGATTAATGAACATTCACTTGTTAATCTCATTTTATGTTTCCCAAAAGGTATTTTAATTATCATCACTTGGCTCTATAAAGCCAAGGGGGTAATGTATTTATTAATCACAGGTCTAATTAGCCAGTATGTTTTCCATGCCGATGAGATGGATATCTGGTTTGTCAGCAGTATTATTATTTTTAGTACCATGCCTTTTTTAATATTAGAAATGTTTAAGGCTTGTGGTATTGATATGTATCAAATGCCGGGCATAGCACTGCGAAAACAGTGGCGTTCAATAATCTTACTAACATTTGTTTGTGCGGTTTTTAATGCCATCTTTAATGCACAAATTATGGCAAATAAAGGGGTGGTGCAGGATACCATGATCCTTATATTAAATGAGGTATTTGCTAATATCACTGGTGTCGTAACCTGCTTAATATTAATTAGCATCGGAGCAAGAATACTCCTTTTATTCCACCCAAGAAACAACTAGACTTCACCTAATTGCCGAGCCATCCAAATTGACAATTTATGTTTAATATTGGGCAGATTTTCCTGATCACCTGCTAATGGCTGCATAACACCATCATGGACTAGTAGGCGATAAATATACTCTACTTTTGCATCTTGAGAATCAGTTGCTTCAAATTTAGCCACACCTCTTTTTTGCGCGTAATTCATACCAAAATGGATGGCTTTTTTTAGTAGCTCTTTTTCATTCTTTATCTTCTTCATATTGCCCTCCTTAACCATCAACAAAACCGCTTTTTTGGCAAATAGCTACCTAAGTAAAAGGGAACAGATATAATAGCCTTATACTTAAACCCTAGCAGTAATGCCCTACTATTGGCAAGTAGATCGAATGCTTGAAAAGACAAGTAAATATTTCAATTTATGTTGCCATACCGATATACTGATAGGATCTACGATTATTCAGAGAAACATACCCTATGCTGCCCAATGACTTTAGTTTGCCCCATATAGTTGCCATGGCGCTCCTGCTTATTAGCTGGTTTGCTTATTCAACCATTTTTAAACTAATCGGCAAACAAACCATTAATAATCAGTTAAAGGCTGTGCGGCGGGAGTGGATTAAACAAATTACTATGCATGGTAGAAGCCCGTTTGATGCCATTATGGTTGGGCATATTGTGCACTCAGTGGCTTTCTTTGGCTCTGCTACCTTGATTGTGTTAGCCGGCTTATTCTCGATTGTTATCAATCTGGACAGCATCCACAGCACAATGGCCGGTTTGCATTTTATTGAAAGCCTGAGTATTGAACTATTTAGTGCTAACTTTGCTCTGCTCGCCGTAGTGCTCACCATTAGTTTTTTCTCGTTTATCTATGCTTTACGTAAACTTGTTTACGCTATAGCGATGATCGGCGCCTTACCCGTCGTCAAAGGCTCAAATAAAGTCGACTATGCGGAAGATAATCTGCAGCAACTGATTGATGACACTACCACCGTGATGACAGAATCCCTAAAAACCTTTAATTTTGGCATTCGTGGCTACTACTATGCGATCGCGGCCATGTTTCTCTTTGTCTCTCCCTATGCCTGTATTGTGATTACTTTATCGGCCACAGCCATACTGATTTATCGGCAGATGAACACCACCACGGCACAATCCATTAATCAATATATCAAGCAAAGGGAAAGCGATAGC
>DNNY01000091.1:0-20057 GCA_003497765.1 Oceanospirillaceae bacterium | reverse complement strand
AGCGATAGCTAAAGTGGGAACGCCAATAAGGGGTTATAAAACTACTAAAACTAGGCTGCTGCCCTATTTTGATACCAGTGGCCAAGCACCACAGCAAACAGAATAATACCCGCCCCGAGCAAGGTGCTTAGTGGGGGTTGTTCGGCTAATAATAACCAAGCAAAAATAATAGCGTAAACTGGCTCTAGGCTTGTCACAATAGCAGCCATATGCGCCCTAATATGACGCAAACAACTGATAAACATCACATGGGGAACGGCCGTCAATAACACCCCTAGTAAGAGCAAGTTCACACCGTCATAAGCACTGATCCTTAAGGCTGACCAATCTACCAATAAACCACAACAAATAGCCGCTATAGCTTGCTGCCCAAAACCTAAATGTAACCCCCCAAATACGCTCACTAGGGATTTATTAAGTAGAGCAAGTACAGCAAATAAAGCCCCTGATATAACCCCCCAAGCTAAACCTTGGAAGGTGGCATTTTGCCAACTTATGGAGGGCGCCACTAACCACAAACCAATTACCACGATGGCCGTTACCAGAGCATCCATAGGTTGGACTTGGCGCTTTTGCAACAGTGCCTCTAGTAAGGTGACAAAAACAGGAAAGGCAGAAAAACCAACAACAGCTATGCCTACTCCAGCTAACTGTATGGCATAAAAAAATGTCCACCAATGGATGGCTAACATAATGCCAGAGCCAACCAGCAAGGTTAATTTACTCATCCCTACAAGTGACCACCCATAACGGTGTTCTTGTTTGGCAAAAAAACCAATAAACAAGGCTAGGGCCAAGGCGCCAATAAGGGTGCGTCCCAGTACCAGTTGCGTAGCAGGCATGGCAATCACTTTACCCATTAAACCAGCAGCACCAAACAGCAGCACGGCTAGATGTAACTTTAATCCAGCTGACATCACGGATATCCAAAAGTTATTTTATTGGCTTGATTGGCTCCAATAATGGCTTATACAAGGACAGACTGCAATGGCAAGATATGATTACTAAACCTCTATTGAAGTCCATAAGGTGGGTATATTATCTCTGGTGAATATCCAGACTGCGCAAAATATCATAACAAGCACCTAAATTATGGTAATCGCACTTAGCACCAGGCAAGGCAATCCAATTGTCTAAGGGCTGATTATTATGGTTTAGCAGACGGTGCCAGATTGTCTGGTTGGGGACGATAAAATGCTCTTCTATATAGGCTGTAAGCTGATCAAATCGTGTTTGCAGATCTGTGTGCTGAGTAGTATTGATTAACCACGCTTGGGCGGCCAAGGTTTCGGCCTGTACCCAAAAATATTTGTGGCTATCACAAATTTTATAATCCGGATCAAAACCATAGAATAAGCCACCATGGTTGGCATCCCATGCCTTTTCCCACGCCAACTGTAACAATTTATTAGCACGTTCGACTAGCCATGGCTGTGGCGCATGGGCATTTAGCATTAATAATAACTTAGACCATTCGGTAAAGTGGCCAGGTTGATAGCCCCATGGCTTATATAAATTCTGGGGATCCTGCCGATTATAGTCCCAGTCTGGCTGCCAGTGCTGATCATAATGTTCCCACAGCAAGCCATCAGTGCTGCGAGTGTTACTAATCACAACTTTATCAGCCAATACCAAGGCACGCTCTAAATAATGACCCTGTTTGGTTGCCTCATAGGCAGCAATCAGTGCCTCACAGGCATGCATATTGGCATTTTGACCACGATAGTCATCTAGCGTTTTTAGATCGGCACTAAGTTGATCGGCATATAAACCATCTTTTGGTTGCCAAAAGTAGGTTTCCATTAAATCAAAGGTTTCTGTCAGCCATGACCCAGCTGCTTCCACACCTGCCTGAAGGGCATTGGCGTAAGCCAGCATTAGAAAGGCATAACCATAACAGTATTGATCACTATCTTCTGGCTTACCATCAGCTAGCAGCCAATGGTATCCTCGGCCATCAGGCCAACGATGGTGGTCACGAATAAAAGCTAAACCATGACGCACCTGTTGGGTATATTCGGCATCACCAAAGAGGATTTTACCCCGTGCAAAATTAACCACTATGCGGGTACTACTTACCAGATGGTGAATATCATTTTCTGCATGCTGTCCTTGGGCATCCAATTGTTGATAAAAACCACCTTCTGGGCGGGCACCATATTGTTGGTAAAAGTCTAGCACCCCCCTAATCTGGGTATGGAGATAGTCCTTATCTAACCATGGCTGGGTCATGTTTAATTCTCGTGCTTTTTTGTTACCAAGTGAGGTTTTTAGACCAATGGCTGCGCAGTAACAATAATGCCATCTTTATCAGCATATAAATAATCACCGGGTTGAAAGCTGACCCCACCAAAGGACAATGGAATTTGAGTTTGTCCTACTGTGGTAGGTATATATTTGCGTGGACATGTGCCTATGGCATAAAGACCTACAGGCACATCGGTTATCTGTTCCGTATCGCGCACATAACCATTAATCACAATACCAGCAAAGTTATTTTGCTGGGCAAATTCCATCAGCTTTTCACCCACTACCGCATAGTATTCTTGTTGTACATCAACGACCACAACCTTACCTGTACCGTCTGTATCGCGCAGTAATTTAATCAGTTCACCGTTATATTTATCCAAGGCAACGGTAACAATTTCACCCTCACATTTATGCGCGCCGCCATAATTATTATAGCCAGCAGCCAACACTTGAACTTGGTCACTATACTCATCACAGAAGTCTGCAGTAAAAAAAGTCATAAAAATAGGCCTATTAGCTGAATTTAAGCGCAATATTCTAGCATTAAATACCAATTTTCTTATAGGATTTTGCTATAATCGGTGCCTTTCGATTTGTTTGGACATGCCATAACCATGAAGGTAGTAACAGGCGTCATTGGTAACGATATCCATGTGGTTGCTAATCGGCTTATAGACCTCTCCCTAAAGGCGAGGGGTTACGAAGTATTTAATCTGGGGGTTAACACTTACCTAGAGGAATTCTTTGATGCTGTGATTGAGACCGATGCTGATATTCTGCTGATTTCTTCACTTAATGGTGAGGCCGAGGGCTGGGGCCGCGAAGTAAAAGCCCTGAAAGCTGAATATAAAGGTCTAGATAAGTTAATCATGATGATTGGCGGCAACCTGACTGTGGGTGCTGGAAAGGCGGAAGACATTATTCCCAAATACAAAAGTTATGGTTTTGATCTGGTCTGCCACCAGATTGATCTCAATACCGGTCTGGATATGTTGGCAGATTATATTAAAGAGAAATCAGCATGAGTTTGCTCCAGGAAGAACGCGAAATTATCCTCGGCAACCAATATGTTGAGTCCTTTGATTTTGCCGAAGTTGAAGAGTTTGTTAAAAACGCCAACAAAGAACTGTTTATCTCCCATCATTTTAAGCATAGCAACAAAATGCTAGTGCAGCCTCGTGGTGGCTTCCCAACTTACAAAAAACAATTTGCTTTATATGAGTTTTTTGTCAATGCCAATGTGGACGTACTGCCCCTCACCATTGATTCTAATACCCGTCTTAATGACTATAAAACTGCTGCCCGCATGCTGCGCCTAAGTGAGGAAAATGATGTTGATATGCTTAATGGTTATCCACTGGTTAACCATGGTTATCGCACCACTCGGAATATGATTACCCACTTTAATAAGCCGGTGAGTTTGCGTCATGGCACTCCTGATGCACGGTTATTAATTGAGCAAGCTATTGCTTCGGGTATCTTTGATATTGAAGGTGGCCCTATCACCTATTTACTACCCTATTCCAAAAACTTCCCTTTGGATAAGGCGTTTTTGTATTGGAAATATGTCGAACGGGTTTGCGCTAACTATTCACAACTTAATGAACCCATTAACCGAGAATCCTTTGGGCCGCTAACGGCAACTTTGGTGCCACCGGCCATTACCATTGTTATTCAGCTACTGGAAATGTTGCTCTCCCTTGAGGAAGGCGTTAAATCCTTTTCTGTGTCCTTTGCCCAACAAGGCTCTATGTTGCAAGATATTGTTACTGGCCATGTACTAAAGAAATTAGCCCGCCATTATGCCGAAGAAATTGGCTGTGGGGATGCCAGCATTCACTTGGTTTATCACCAATGGATGGGTGCTTTCCCTATGGATCCAAATTATGCTGAGCAGTTAATCAGTATTGCTACAGTCATTGCCTCCATGGTGCGTGCCGATAAAATTATTACCAAAACCAATCAGGAAGCGGCTGGCATTCCAACAAAGGAAGCCAATGCGGAGACCGTTGCCAATACTCAATATTCCCTGCGGATCCTAAACGGCTTGCCCGATATTACCGATGAGCAAGAAGAAGATATTCTGACGGCAGAAGTCGTAGCCATTATGGAAGCAGTATTTAATGACCCCGCCGATACCCTCTGGCGTAAAGTATTTAACTGTATTAAGAGTGGCATTATCGATGTGCCCTTCTCGCCGCATATCATCAATCATAATCAAATGATTACTATTCGCGATGAAAACAAGAATATCCGCATAATCAAACGAGGCAAAGTACCTATCCCTGATCACTGTTTCGACTATGAAAAGGCACAGTGTGACCTAAGCAAAGACACCACTAGTATTGTTAATGACATTATTCACGATATCGGGATTATGCAATGAGTAGCCAAAACGATAAATTATTAATCGATGTCGGCAGTACTTATTTTAAAGTCTGCGTGACCTCTGATGCTCCTGAAAGACGGCAACTTGAGCAACACTTTCGCAACTTTAATCAAACCATTCTTGATGATTTGATGCATAAATGTGGTCATACTATCAGTGCTTTTGCCCATGATGATGTGTTTATTTGCTCTTCTGCTAATGGTGGCCTAAGCACCCTAATAATAGGTTTGACCCATACTTTTTCCCTGAAGTATGCGACCAATATTGCTTTTAATTCAGGCATTAATATTATCGATACCATTCTTTATCAAGATCTCGACTCGGCCACAGTGCCTAGTGACCTGATTGATGTGGTTATTATTGCTGGTGGTATTAATAGCAAGGGTGACGCTTTTGCTGATGATTTATATGAATATCTACACAATGTAAATTATTCCAATATTGTTTATGTGGGTAATGAACTTGATGCCGCTAATGCCAAAGCACAATTGCCAGAATTAGTTATTCTGCCCAATATTATTGATGATCGTTTGCATATCGTTGAAGAAGATCTTAAAGCTTACCTTACCAACCTCTATCAACAAGATATTATGGGCAAGGAAGATATTAAAGACCTTTACCAGATTAGTAGTAATCAGATTTTCTCCACGCCCTATATTGTTAACCAGACTTTACCCCTGATTGATGCTAGTTATTCAGTAGTTAACCCCTTTATTCTCTTGGATATTGGTGGTGCTACTACTGATATTCACTACTCCAAAGATTTGGTTGAAGAGAATATAGTCACCAATAACGAATTTGACCGTTTGGTATTTAAAAAGCTGGGGGTATATAAATCCCGGGAATCTTTGATCTTTGACGCCAAAAATAACGAATTTGTCTACGAACTGCTAATGCACCTTGGGGTCACAGAGAATATCTTTGAGGAGCAAAGTGATAAGGCCACCCGTATTTTGATGCAGCTAGCTATCTTTTTAGTGCTCTGCAAAATGTCTCACTATCGGGAAGCCTATATCAACCTTAAGCTCACTGCTGTTAAGTCCATAGTACTAACAGGAGGCGTCACCAAAGTGTTAAAACAAGATGAAGTAGACGATATTATTGGCTTCTTTTTCACAAAAATTTTGACCTCAAAGCACAGACCCGTCACTATAATGGATAGCGACTATTCTATTTGGACACTAGGTTCGCGAATTCAGGACGTTAACCTTAGGGAACAGTAAGGAGAAGAAGAATGTCAATCAATTGTGTGCGCACCCTGCTTGAATATGCTGCAGCTTCTCACCCCGATAAGGTGGCGATCAAGCAGGAAGAGAAAAGTATCACCTACAGTGAACTTCTCACCAAAGTGAATCAGGTGGCACTCTATCTGGACGAACTTCATCTCCCAGCCAATACCCGCGTGGGGGTCTATTCTAATAAGGGCTTGGATCTTGTTATCGCTATTCTGGCCACGCTATCTACCAATTATGTGCTGGTGCCATTAACCAAACTCCTACAATCGGAACAGGTAGACTATATTATTAAGGACTGTGATATTCAGGTTATGATCACTGACCAAATGAAGTTGGAGACCATGCAGGATATCAACTTCGCAGGCCATATTATTGCCTATGAAACCACCGACCAAAATATCGCCTCCTTTGAAGAAATCTATAAATACTATAACAAACCCTTTGCCGCCAATGTGAATGGCCATGAAAATGCCGTTATCACCTATTCTTTTGGTTTAACTGGTACGCCAAAGGGTATTGTGCTGTCCCATGCCAACTTAATTGACTCCGCCCGCGTGGTGTCTCAATATTTGGATTTGCAAGAAGATGATATTATCTCCGGCCTGCTGATCTTTAATTTGGATTATGGCCTGAATCAGATCTTTTGCGCCTTATATAAGCGCGCCACCTTGGCCTTACACCGGTTTATTCTGCCCGAAGATGTGTTTAATCACCTTATTAATGACCAAGTCACGGTGCTGGCACTTATGCCGGTACATATTGCCGAGATGTTTGAAGCTGTTGAGGCTAGACGACCCACCGCAGGCTTATTTGATCAACTTCGAATTATTACCTCATCGGGTGGTAATGTGACGGCTAAGATGGTTAAAGACTGCCACGATACCTTCCAGCAGGCCAAGTTCTATTCTATGCATGGCCTAACGGAAGCCTTCCGTTCAGCCTATTTAGACCCCAGCCAAATCATGATTCGCCCAGACTCTATTGGTAAACCTATTCCGGATGTGGAGCTCTATGTCATTAATGAAGATGGCAAAGAATGTGCCCCGCGAGAAGTAGGCGAACTTATCCATCGTGGCGGCTTTATCTACCGTGGCTTTTGGAATGCACCCGTGGAGACAGCGGAGCGCTTTAAATCTGTACAGATCTTAAAGGATGTGGTTAATTTGGAAGGCCAACTGACGGATGAGCTAGTAGTGGCTAGCGGTGACTATGTCTATCGAGATGAAGAAGGCTATTTCTACTTTGTTGGCCGCCGCGACGATATGATCAAAACCCGGGGTTTCCGTGTCTCCCCCTTCGAAGTGGAATCAGTGGTCAAACGCAATATTCCCCAAATCCAACAATGTGCGGTATTTGGTGTGGCCAATGAAGCCATAGAAGAAGAAATTGTACTGGTCTATTCCGCATCTAGTCAGATCTCTGATCAGGAAATTCTGTTTGAACTAAAACAGCATTTAGCCTCTTATATGCTACCCAGTCGTATTGTGTTTAAAAAATCACTGCCCTTAGTACAAAGTGATAAGAATCGCATTAATAAAGAAGCGCTCAAAAAAGAGTTAGTAAATTAGACATACTTAAGAGCCTGTTATTGCGAAAACTTTCTACAACCAATTTTTTTATAGAGAGAGTTGGCCTAACTGATAATTCAACAGCTAGGCCAACTTGAGATTAGCTTGCACTATAAAGATGGCCATCTACATACAAACGCATATGCTCCTTATGCAGTACCAGATTGGTAGCTCCAGAAGGTAATTTGCTTTTGCCAGACAATCGGGCTTTTACCCTTTGATTACCAAATTTTGCCGTAGCAATGGCGTATTTACCTAAGTTTTGCACTTCCACAATCTCGGCTGGAACGCTGTTGGCGACGGGGGTATCAGAGAAGCTAACATACTCGGGACGCACACCCATATTTAAAGCGGCGCTATCGGCTATGCCTTCTAACTCCATAGGTACAAAATGGTCATCAATATGAATACCTTGGTCGGATAAACGACAATTCATAAAGTTCATGGCCGGAGAACCAATAAAGTAACCCACATGCATATGGCTAGGATTTTCAAACAGTTCTTCGGGTGAACCCATTTGCATAATCTGGCCTTTATCCATAACCACCACTTGGTCGGCTAAGGTCATGGCCTCGTTCTGATCATGGGTCACATAGATTAGTGTATGACCATAACGCGCACTAATTTCTTTTAGTTTTCGGCGCAATTCAAACTTCAATTGTGGGTCAATAACGGTTAGAGGCTCATCCATCAAAATGGCTGATACATTTTCCCGCACTAGACCACGTCCTACTGAAATCAGCTGTTTGGTATCCGCTGATACACTATTAGCTGATTTTGACAGGATATTGGTCAAATTCAGCAGGTCGGCAACTTCCTTCACTCGGCGGTCAATATCATGCTTATTCATTTTGATACAGCGTAACGGGAAAGCTAGGTTTTCATATATCGTTTTCGATTTATAAATAACCGGAAATTGGAAAACCTGGGCAATATTACGCTGGGTTGTAGGCAAATGAGTCACATCTTTATTATCTACCAATAACTGGCCATGGGACGGTGTTAACAGCCCAGACATGATGTTAAGCATTGTTGATTTACCACAGCCAGAAGGGCCTAGGAGTGCATAGGTACCGCCATCTTCCCAATGCAAATTAAACGGTTGCAGGGCGAAAATGGGATCCTTTGCCGTTGGATCATAGCTATGAGCGATGTTTTTTAAATCTATACTAGCCATTCTTAATTATCCTTTTCCTGATCTTGCATTGCCTTTTCAAAACTACTATTTGTAGCAGGCGAGAATAGCAAATCACCATTGTTATCAAAGACATAAAGCTGGTTCAAGTCGAAATCAACACTCGCCGAAGCACCTAAATCATATTGATGCACACCTTCCTGCTCTGTCACTAGGCTAATATCACCTAGTTTGATATGCAGGATAGTTTCGGAGCCATTAATTTCACCCAGTTGGACTTCAGCTGCATATGCATCTGGCTTTAAATTTATATCAGCCGCACGAATACCAAAGGTATATCTGCCAGCAGCAAGGTTTTGCAGATGAGCTGGCAAGGCCATAATGACATCTTGATTAAGGTGAATGCGATTACCCTCGACAACGCCTCTTACCAAATTCATTGGTGGATCATTAAAGACCTCAGCAACGCGGGTATTAGCAGGTCGATTGTAAACCTCTTCCGCAGCACCAATCTGGATAATTTCGCCTTCATGCATAACAATAACAGTGCCATTCAGCTCCATTGCTTCTGCAGGCTCAGTGGTGGAGTAAATTACCAGACGTTCACGTTGGTCATTAAATATATTTTTGAATTCCTCACGCAACTGCTCGCGCAGTTTATAGTCAAGGTTAACCAGTGGCTCATCCAGTATTAATAACTTACTATCCTTTACTAGGGCTCGTGCCAAAGCTATACGCTGTTGTTGACCACCAGATAGTTCGGAAGGTAATTTTTCTAAAAATTCCTCCACACCTAGAACGGCAGCCACTTTATTAACTGCCTCGGCAATTTTATCTTCGGGCAAACCCGCCCGGCGCAAGGGAAAGGCAATATTTTCAAAATTATTCAAATGTGGATAGTTAATAAATTGTTGATACACCATGCCCACCTTGCGTTCCCAAGGTGGCATTTTGGTTAGGTCATCACCATCCAAAGTCAAACTGCCACTGTCAATTTCTTCCAACCCAGCCAACAAACGTAAAAGCGTGGTTTTACCGGCTTTAGTACGGCCAACAATAATAAAGAAATCTTCATTGGGCAGTTCAAAACTGACATTACGGAGATAAGTTTCCCCATCAACAGTTAAATTAATATTTTCTGCAACTATAGACATATATCAGCTTCCTATTTTACTGCACCCGCAAGATTTCCGCGGTCAAGGTATTTTTCAACAAGCACTGCAACAAAAATAAGTGGGGCTATGGAAATCAACGCTGATGCTGATAAGCTCCACCAAGGTGTGGCTGATGAGTTTAGGGACACGATGGCTACGGGCAGCAACTGTGTCTCGGTAAAGGTAAGGGTGAAAGCAAAGAAGAAATCGTTCCAACCAAAAATTACACAAAATAAGCCAGCAACTACAAGTCCGGGTTTGGCGTTAGGCAGGATAACGCGCAAGAAGGTTTGCAATGGTGAGCAACCATCTAACATCGCCATTTCATCAATTTCTTTAGGGATATTATTGAAAAAATCCACCATAACCCAAACTGCGATCGGCATTAATAGGGCAATATAAACCAATATTAAACCGAAAATAGAATCCAACAGACCTAATTGTTGCAGCATTAAAAAGAACGGAATCGACAATACGACGGGCGGCATAATACGCTGTGAAATAAAGAAGAAGGTAATATCCCCATTACGAATAAAACCAGCTCTATATTTAAAGCGCGATAAACCATAGGCAACAAAGGTACCTAACACCAAACTAAGTGCACTAGCACCGATAGTTACATAAGCACTGGATATAAAGGGTTCAATTACATTAATCCCTTGTGAGCCAGTACCTAGTACATTGCGCCAACCATCCAAAGAGGGCTCATAGTCCACCCACGGAATATAAGTAGCACCACTAGTAACACCGTTAATAGTTTTAAACGATGTGGTGAGGGCCCATAAAAAAGGCGCCACAACAAAGCTTGCCCAAAAAGCCAAAAAGACAAATTTAAATATCTTATAACCTGAACTGTTCATCATTTAATCCTATTTTTCAGTGACCAGGCGTGATAACACCTTGGCAATGACAGTGAGAGCAATGATCATAATCACCAGATAAGTAATAGACAGTGCTGCTGAATAACCTATTTGGAAATCACGTAAACCGCGTATATAGATGTAATAACTAGACGTTTCGGTGGCGCTACCTGGCCCCCCAGAAGTCAATACATAAACGGTATCCATAATTTTAGATGCTTCAATCAGGCGAATAATGATGGCACCAACAGAAATAGCCGACATCATTGGGAAAGTCACATTAAAAAATGTTCTGATAGGGCCAGCACCATCAATTGCGGCTGCCAAAAATGGCTCTTTCGGTAGCGATAGCAAACCAGCTAATAGCAGCAAGAACATAAATGGAGTCCACTGCCAAATTTCAACAATTAAGACACTGACAAGAGCCATTGTTTCCGTTGATAACCAAGCTACTGGGCCAATGCCAATTAAATTCATTAGGTCATTTGCTGGACCCAAAGACTCATGAAAAACAGTACGCCAGATAACGGACATAATTACCGGTGTGGTCATCATTGGGATCAGAAACAAGACGCGAATAAAGCGCTTCATTCTGACTTGGTTCCAAACCATTAAAGCCAGAGAAAAACCCAGTACATATTGTGCAAGTACCGACGCAACAGAAATAAAACTTAACCTCTGTAAAGCTTCCCAAAAACGACTATCTGCAATCATACGGGCATAGTTATTACCCCCTATCCAATCAAGGCCGGGTTGGATTACATCCCAACTGGAGAAACTGACACGAATAGTGAAGCCCAGAGGGAACAGGATAATTGCCATCAAGACTAATAGTCCGGGTAACAAAAACAGGAGTTTATACTTCGTGAACATTTAGATTACCTTAAATAATTAGGCGAAATATTAAACTAACATAAATTAAGCCCGATGGATTAGAAAAGGTTTTTACAGTTGTGGTCTAAACTTTTTCTTTAGCATCAGGCTTTATGACGAATAAAGGAGCCCCGACAAAGTTCGTCGGGGCTTAGTCATTAACGTTCGTTGTCTTCTAGAGCCACAACAACGCTATAGGCTTCACGAACGCGGTCTTTACCGATTCGATCAACGATTTGCTCCCATTCGGCAGCTACACCATCCATTGCTTCTTGTGCCGTTTTCTGGCCAGCAATGGCTGCCGCTACACCTGTCGCCATGGAAGTCATAAACTGACCTACACCTGGAACACGAAGGTCAAATACACGGTTGGTATTGGTATCCATACCAGACAAGGTATCAATGTAGCTATCAGCAACAGCTTCATCCCAACCCATTTCGTCTACCCATAGGCTCTTTTCAAAGTGGGCAGTACGGTATGGGTTCACACCAAATCGACCAATCTGAAGGTCACTCTGGGTGTTGGTTTCATTAGAGAAGAAACATAGATAGTCAAATGCGGCATCCTTGTTCTTAGACATTTCAGACACAGCTGCTGTCCAACCCCAAGTAATGTAAGGCGCACGGTTTGGCGTTTCAAAAGTATCCCATGAACCAGTATCACGGTTCCACACCTGGCCAGCGCCAGGTAGAGGAGCTGCGGCTACCTTATTACGAATTGGGCTATCTGCTTGCATAGCTTGGATAAAGGCATCGTCCCAGCTATAACTCATTAGGGTTTCACCACCACCAAAGGAGAAGATTTCATCACCTAGGCCATAGTTACTCCCACCAGGTGCCCAAGTCTTCTTGGCATCAACAAACAACTCTAGGCCTTTAACCCAACCAGGGTTGTTGACCTGTGGTTCCATAGTTTCTAGATCAAAGAAGAAACCACCTTTTACATCAGGGTGTTTAGCATAAGGTGCTACACGACTAATAAAGGCAGAGAACATTAAGTTGTCACGGGCAACAACTTCAGCAGAACCATAGTTTGGATTACCATCACCATCCCAGTCCCAACCGGAGAATACAGCAGCTACTTCGTTATACTCTTCCCATGTTTCAGGAATAGTCAAAGCTCGGCCAGTTTCTTCCATAAATTTAGCTTGGGCGCTAGCATCATTGAAGATATCAAGTCTGTACTTCAAGTAGTGTCGGTCACCGTCTACTGGGTACTGAATCATTCGATCTTCCCAAGTAGCCACATCGATGTAGTTACGAGTCACATCGGCCATACCACTGGAATTACGATAGCTTTCAGGAACTTCAGCTAAGAACTTCTGGAAATCACCACTCCATAGCGAACCATAAAACAGAACGTCATAAGCATTTTGTTTGGTCTGGAAAGGAATCATAATACGCTGAAACAAATCACCAAATGGGACATGAACAACGTTTACCTTAGCACCAGTAAGATCTTCAAACTGCTGAGCATGCAAAGCAGTTGGCTCACCAATAACAGGAACAGCATGGGTAATAATATTCAGTGTTGTACCACTGTAATCTTTTTTATCCATCTCTGTAAAAGAACAGGTTCCTGGAATATCGTTCTCAACACCAAAGCGAGAATAATCTGCCATAGCGGATGAACTAAACAAGATAGCAGACGTCACTGCTAAGGAAAGGGTAGTTTTTTTCATGGTTTTACCTTTTTTGTTGTTAAATTTAATTAATTGCTCACTTTATTATTTAAGGGACAAGTACTGCTCGACCCTTGATGGAACCATTATTGAGGTCATGGAGAGCCTGATTGGCATCAGCCAGACTATAATGCACCGTATGAAGATCCACTAAGCCACGATCGGCTAGGGACATTAACTCGACAAGTTCAGAGTAGGTTCCGACTAAGTTACCTATGATGCGCTTCTCGGAAGCGATCATATCGATAGTTGGAACTTCGATCTTGCCACCATAGCCGACAATGTAATAAGCACCATCACCACGAGTCATATCTAGGCCTTCTTTGATAGAATTACCTTCGCCCACAAAATCGATAACCGCTTCTGCACCAACCCCACCGGTGAGACCTAACACTTTTTCTACATGGTGGCCATCAGCGCGGACAACTTCATCAGCACCGATTTGACCAGCTAGATTAAGAGCAACCTCTGAGCGATCCAAAGCAATAATCTCAGCAGCGCACAAAGCACGCAGAACTTGAATACCTATATGACCTAAGCCACCAACACCGATTACCACGACTTTTTGACCTGGCTCTAAATGTGCTGCTGCTTTCTTGGCTGCACGATAGGCAGTAAGACCAGCGTCTGTGTATGGGGCAACATCTTTCGGGGCCAGCGAGCGTGGCAATTTAATTAGCGATCGACTACCAGTTTTAAGAAATTCAGCATAGCCACCATCAACATTAATGCCTGGAAACTTACTATCTTCGGCATGCATATCATTACCTTTACGACAGGCAAGACAATGACCACTTGTCACTAAAGGGTGACAAATTATTGGGTCACCCGGACGAAACCCAGTTACTGCTGAGCCTACTTCTTCAACCCAGCCAGCATTTTCATGGCCTAAAATATACGGCAGCACGACATCTGATTTGGAACGCCAGAGGCCTTCAATTACGTGTAGATCCGTACGGCAAACACCAGCTCCACCAATGCGAATAATCACATCGTTGGGTGTTTCGATAACTGGATCAGGAACATCTTGATAGGTGACGAGTTCCTCTCTTTCAAGGTGTTCGTCAAATTCGTGTAGTACAGCTGCTTTCATATGCAATACCTTTTGTTAGGGGTGTTATTGTTGTGAACACATGACGCAGGAACTGTGCCAATTTTAAAAAAAAATTATTATATACATATATATCAATAGCTTAGATTGAAAATAATCAATTTAGGAAGCAATAGTCCAGTGTTAAGCAAATATACACATAGGAACAAAAGTGTTCACAAAATGAACACTTTGAGCTTTTCTAATTTCTTAAAATGCTAATTTGATCTAAGACCAATTGTGATTTATCTTATACACATATAAAAAGTCACTTAATGACACAAAAAATAAAGACAAAGCCTGTTCATAAATTAGTATTAAAACTGTATCAGGATTCGATTATGTTGAGCAGAAAAGAGAAAGTTTCTCGTGCCAGGATAGCGCTCCAGCATGGGAAAGAAATTTCTAATACACTTCTAAATCAGACCATTGCAGAAAGTTGGCAACGTTGTTTTGACCATGGTTTGGATCCAAACCATGTAACATCCATAACTAGGATAGATGATTCCGATCTACAAACTTGTTTAGAAAAGTCGGGAGATTTAATTCGTTTTGCTAAAGTTGAAATACAAAATCTGTATCGGCAAATCGCTGGCTCTAATTTTATGATTGCCCTAGGTGATCGAAATGGTATCGTACTTGATACCATGTCAGATAATGAATTTAAAATAAGTAATGCTGGCAAAATGATCATTCCAGGTAGCAACTGGTCAGAACTGGAACGTGGTACCAATGCTTTAGGTACTTGTGCTATCACCAAAGCGCCCACTATTGTGCATGGCCAAGAGCATTACTTTCTCAAGCACGGTAATGTTAGTTGTATTGCTTCACCCATCTTTCATTCCAATGGTGACTTAGCAGGCGTACTGGATGCTTCTTCCACTTGTGGTGCTAGGCAACAACACACCATGGCCTTGATTCAAATGGCGGCCACCAATGTAGAAAATTCTTTATTTTTGCGTGAGCAAAAAAACAATCTCGTCATCATGTTCCATTCCCGTGATGAAATGATGAATGCCATAAGTGGGGCCCTTATAGCTATTGATTTTAATGGCTCTATTACGGCATTTAACCGCCGTTCATATCAACTACTTTATGGCTTAGGTCTCACCAAGGGAGTGTCCTTTGACAAGATCTTTGATATATCTATAGAACAAATTATTCCGACCTTAGAAGGTTCTCCACATTGTTATATTACTGACAAACTAGGTAGCGCCTATGTTGCCCGCGGGTTAAATTTTCATCGCACACCAAGTTCGCAAATGAGCGCTAAACCCTTAAACAAGCCCACGCCACAAAGATCAGCTGACTATGATTTTGTGGCTGAGGATGCGGTCTTTGTTAGTCAATTAGAAAAAGCAAGAAAGGGAGCAAACCTATCTGTTCCCATGCTAGTTCTTGGACAAACAGGCACTGGCAAAGAAATCATGGCGCGTTATATTCACTCTGTAAGTCAACGTAAAGGTAACTTTGTACCAGTAAACTGTGGAGCTATACCCAAAGACCTTATTGAATCTGAATTATTTGGCTACGAGTCTGGTTCCTTTACCAATGCCAAAAAAGGCGGTTCAACAGGTTTACTGGTATCGGCAGACAAAGGTACGCTGTTTCTTGATGAAGTGGGTGATTTACCCATGAGCACACAAGTTACCCTACTGCGCTTCTTAGACTCTGGAGAAGTAAGGCCCGTTGGAGCTGAAAAAACATGTCAAGTAGATGTCCAAATAGTTGCAGCGACTAACGTTGATCTAAAACAGGCCATTAAAGACTCCCTTTTCCGATCTGATCTGTTTTACCGTATCAATGTGTTAGAGATAAAACTACCACCAATTCAACAACGTACAGATTTTGCCACATTAGTGCGCTACCTTATTGACACTATTGATACAGAAATAAGTATAAGTAATGAGGCTATTGAACAGTTGAATTCATATTCATGGCCAGGCAATATGCGTGAGCTAAAATCAACCTTAACTCGCATTATTATTTCCAACCATGACAAGCATATAGACGCCGACAGTGTGACCCGCTTCTTTATCGAGGCTGACATTATCTGCCAAGAGTTAAACCCATCTGTATTGGAATCAACGAAAGCCTCTACTATTAAGGCTGCTTTAGCAGACTATGATAGTAATGTTTCCCGAGCGGCTAAAGCCCTAGGTGTATCCAGAACAACTATCTATAAATATATCAAGGAAAAGAGCCACTAAGTTTAGTAAAGCATGTTTACAAAGCTTAAAAAGCATATACCTAAAAATTAATTGCTAACTGATCACAGGGAAAAGTATGTCAGTCAATTTCCAAACTTATATGGCATCTTGGATCACAGCTGTTAATGACAAAAACACGACGACATTGTCAGATCTATTAGCAGATGACTTTGTCTGGTTAAATGATAGGTTAAAGCTTAAGGTCGACAAGCATGAGACTTTGGCATGGTGCAAAGATACCCCTTTCAAAGCTGGTGATTTTTCCTGTTACTATGAAAATAATGAAGTCCTTGTTAGCATCCATGATGTTATAGAACCAAATACCCCTGACTCAAGTGTGATGTTTATCGCTAAAATAATCGATGGCAAAATTGTTTCACACCAATATCTTCGTGAGTTTGAAAGATACACACTGACTAGTTATGCATAGAAGGTTAGTTATCTAGAAACGATTACTTAAACCACTTGCGCGAACAACTTTTCTGGTCATGGCCTGCTCCAATACCTGCTCATCACCATATACCAATGAGAAACAGTGTCTGGCACGGGTAATACCGGTATATAACAACTCTTTAGTTAATACTGGATTATTGTGGGCTGGCAACATCAGCATGGTGTGGCTAAATTCACTGCCCTGAGACTTATGCACCGTCAAAGCAAAAACGGTTTCTACAGCACGCAGGCGGCTCGGTAAAACCCAACGTATGCCCTCAGCACCAGCACTAAAGGCCACCCTTAACATTTCTGCCCCAGACTGCTTATCTCTATAGGGCAAGCACACGCCAATATCACCATTCATTAAACCAAGATGATAGTCATTGCGGCTGACCATAACAGGTCGCCCAGGGTACCACTCTGTATCAGCATTAGGCAGCAAATCAGCCTTTTGCAAGAGTTCTTCAATAGTGGCGTTCATCCCTTCAACACCCCACTGCCCATGCCGTAGAGCTACCAATAATTGAAAACTAGCATGGGCAGCCAAAACTGCGCTTGCCCACTGATCTTGATCATCCTCAGGCCCTTGCTTTAGCAACTTAAGATAAGTGCTATAGCCCGCCTGTAAACTATGGGCTAAGGATGTCTGCAACCAACTTACACTAGTTGCATTTGCGGACGGTGGTTGGTGAAATAACTGCACTTGAGGTTGGCGTTTTTTACGCTCTGCTAAAGCCGCTTCTTGGGCCACAATGGCATATAAATCTTGTACAGGTAATAGAGATGGCTGCCCCTCATAAAGCCCAGCATTCACGAGGCTAGCCAAGGCGTCGATACTGCCACCTTGCTGAAAGCGATGACTTACCCGCAACATCGTAGTGGATTGTGCAAGAGGTCGACCGGCAGCAGAGACATATTGATCAGATAATTGGTCACCGGTAAATGCGTTTAGCCACTTGATTGTCTCTGGTAAATAATGACCTTTACTGACATCAGCACATAGGTCACCCAATACAGAACCTGCTTCCACAGAAGCCAACTGATCCTTATCACCCAATAAAATAAGACGCGTATGTTTATCCAACGCCTGTACTAGATTGGCCATCATTTCCAAATCCACCATAGAGGCTTCATCAATAACTACCACATCAGCAGCAATTGGGTTGGTAGCATGGTGACGAAACTGCCGGCTATTGGCAATGGGCCCCAATAACCGATGCAAGGTAGACACCTCCGTGGGAATAGCCGCCTTTAATTTTTCGCCATCAAAGTGGTCATTTGTAGGAAATACTTGTTGTTGCAAATTACTAGCAATGGACGCATTTAAGCGTGCTGCGGCTTTGCCCGTGGGCGCAGCAAGTTTTATATGTAGTGGCCCTAAACCCTGAGTTAATTCTAGTGCCTGTAATAACGCCAATAACTTTAGCACAGTGGTGGTTTTACCTGTCCCCGGACCACCTGTGATAATGGCACAATGGCTGCGCGCTGCTAGGGCTATGGCGACACGTTGCCAGTTCACATTATGAGCAGCTTGATTGGCCGCATTAGGAAATAAGGCTTTAATAATTGCCTTAGCCTGCTCAGGTAACCTATTCCTATGCTGACTGCGTGACTCAATAAACCCTGCTAACTGCTGTTCACACTGCCAATAACGAGTTAAATAAAATAACGCCTGAGATTGACTAAGGTACAAGACAAAAGGACTTTCCACTTGGCTTGAAGAATCGACATGATCGATCACGGTAACGGACTCACTGGCGCTTATCTCATCTATCCACTGTGACAAAGTTAAAGGTTTAATAAAGGCTGTTAAGCCTGCCTCAAAGGCCAATCTAGTAGGATTGGGCCCCTGCCCATCTTGATCATCAATGGGTAAGCAGAAATAAGTTAAGGGCTCTGCAAGGACAGCTTTTAAGTCCACACAAACATGGCCCATGGCGCTATGGCGGCTCACCAGTAGAATAGCCCATGCCAAATAATCGCTAATCGGGTTACTGCCACGCCGGTACATAAAATCTAACAGAGCCAGATCGACATCACGCACAATATGCAGCTTTTGCGCCTGCCCAATAAGCTGTTGCATACTCATTAGGCCACCTCCTCGACACCTTGAAATAGTCGATCAAGGCGTTCAATAAGCCCTTGCTCTGGCTTATCTAGCAATAGTCCCTGAGTATCTGGATTCTCAATACCGCGTAAGAACACATACACAGCACCACCAATATGCTTGCCATAGTTATAATCCGGCAATCGCGACCGCAATAAACGATGTAAGGCCAAAATATAAAGCACATATTGCATATCATAGCGCTTGTGCAGGAGCGCCTCAGCCATTGCATCCTGACTATATGCACTGGCATCAGCACCTAAATAGTTGCTTTTCCAATCCACCACAAAATACTGGCCATTATGTTCCAGCAATAAGTCGATATAGCCTTTTAGCATACCATTTAACTGTTGCGCTTGGGCTTGGGGGCGAGATTGTTGTGACCAAGTATATTGGCATACCAGACTATCCATGGCTTCCACATCTACCCCTTTGGTGGACACTAGGAATTCCATTTCAACTAGCAATTGCTGCCTTGTCAAAGCTTGTAATTGCATTGGTTTTGCATTCAGTGATTGAAGTTGCCAAGGCATCTTTAATAAATCCACCAACCAATTATCCAAGGCATCAAGCCAAGGTGTAAGAGTTAACGGTTGTAGATGTTCATTAAGGATTTGTTGGCGACTACTTGGCTGCTGTATGACTTCGGCAAATCCTAGCTCGGCACAATCCTCTAATATATTGTGCAGCATAGTACCAAATAGCGCCCCTTTGGGGAGATTGTGAATATTGGGGACGCTATTGTCGATAATAGATGCAGAGGCATTTTGCTCAGCTACCATATTGGTAAGCACATTGGCCTCGCGCTCTTCACTTAAAATTGCATCTTGTGCCGTATCGGGTAGCTCTATGGCGGACTTGTCTTCAGTGTCGATTTGACTGCCAAAAGAAAGGCTAGAATAACTCGCAGTATGCCAGCTTTTTAGGCTTATATCAGGGGCTTGTCGGGCCGCTGTGGTAGAGTTATCCGCTGTATTTGTGCCCTTAAATACCTCCTCAATTGGGAGTGGTTGGACAGTAATATGATCGTCCAAGGCTGCCAATGTAGGGACTAACTCCCCACTTTTAT
>DNNY01000099.1 GCA_003497765.1 Oceanospirillaceae bacterium | reverse complement strand
GGAAGAAAATCCTGGGATAGATAATGTGGCTCTGGCGTTTTTAGAATTTGCTGAGCCTACTATTGAAGTCGCTCTGGAGGGTTGTTTACAAAGAGGCGCTGAGGAAGTGGTCGTTCTGCCATATTTTCTATCAGCAGGTAATCATGTGGTAAAGGATATTCCCTATGAAGTAGGTAAGGTGCAGGATAAATGGCCTAACAAGACAATTACTATATTGCCTCATTTAGGCGCTTCTGTAGCTATGCCTGCACTACTTGCGAAATCAAGTTAATAGAGCCCACTGCGAAAACAGTTTTTTTGAAGAGTTGACTATCGGCGGACGCTATTGAACTATTGGCTGAAAGCTAATGATCGCAAAGATTCACCAGAGCTCGAAGAGCCAAAATATAGCTTTGCTTGCCAAAACCACCGATTACTCCTAGACAAACTGGTGCAATCACCGATTTGTGACGAAAGTCTTCTCGGGCATGAACATTACTAATAAAAACTTCCACGCAAGGCAATAGCATAGAGCCAATAGCGCTACGTAAAGCATAGCTATAATGGGCAAGGGCGCCGGCATTAATGATTACCCCAGCATATTGCTCCGGTGCTGCTTGCAAATGATCAATCAGGTCGCCTTCATGGTTACACTGATAGCAATCCACTTCAACATTTAATGCTGAGGCGGCCGAACTCAGGCCAGTATGGATATTTTCGAGGGAGCCTTGCTCGTAAATCGAAGTTTCACGATGACCAAGTAGATTTAGGTTTGGTCCTGAAATGACAAGGAACTTATTTTTTTGCATTGTTGTTCTCCGCCTTACAACCAAGGATCTTCTTGTTCAGTTACTAAAGACTCCAAACCGAGTATATAACTCAAAGAGCCAAATCCACATATTTGGCCAATGCACACTGGTCCAATAACAGATTCATGACGAAACGACTCGCGTTTAAAGATATTGGAGATATGCACTTCAATAACATCCACCTGCGAAGCCGCAATGGCGTCGCGTAAGGCAATAGAGTAATGGGTATAGGCGCCAGCATTGATTATGACACCCTTAACACGGCCTCGACATTGCTGAATAAAAGTTACCAGCTCTCCTTCGGAGTTAGATTGGAAGAATTCAACGGCGACTCCTAGCTCATCTGCTCGCTTAGCGATCTCATCATTAATATCCTGCATGCTTTGGCCACCATAAATGCCCACTTCACGCATACCCAGCATATTTAGGTTTGGGCCATGTACAACCGCTATTTTTGCCTGCAATGTATTTTCCTCCATATACCCTCTGCCAGAAAACTTAATTATGCGCCTGACTAAGAGCAGATTATATATGTTGAGCCTTTGTATGCCCAGTGGTTAAAGGGATTATAAGCCAATCCAAACGGGGTAAATTGGCTCAGTAAATAAAGCGTGTAAATAAAGTGAATTGTTAGCAGCTATTGTTAGGCAATTTTATTTCTAATCAAGTATAAATAAATATAAAATATATTCATAAAAATTATACTTTTAATTTTAATTGAGATACATAGCCAAACTATCTTGTAAAGTAGGGTAATAATTTTTACGATTAACTTACTAAAAAATATAAGTATTATTTTATCTGAACCTAACAAGTTATTATTTCAGAAAATTAAGATAGCAACGGAAAAAATTTTAGAGCGAATATTAACTTTATTTATTTATAATTATATTTAGATTTGCTATATTTAATTATCTCCTTCGTTTGTTATCTGTTTTACCGCCTATGAGGAAAGGTAATTAACGGTTATATGGATGTCCGACGGGATAGGATTAAAAATGACAAAAGATAAGTCCAGTTTTCCCTCAATAAAAATCGGTTTGCGTGGCAAATTGATTGCTTTGTTTGTGGCTATTAAGGTGCTGCCATTAGTATTTTTGGCATGGTTAGCTTGGCAATACTCTTCCCAGTTGGCTGATCTACTTAAACAACAATTTAATGGTTTTGCTGAAGTATCAAAGGCATCACTTCAGCAAATTGGGGCAGAAGCTGTGGATGATAGTATGGCTTCCTTGGAGGACCGAGCCAGAAATGAAATTGAACGATTAACAACTGACACAGCAAAACAGATATCGCGATTACTTTACGCCACAGATGATGACATCCTATTAGCTTCCACACTGTCTCCTGAGAAACGTTATTATGAGCAGTTTCTTAAGCATAGAACGACCTTAGCCCCTGTTCAATATAGCTGGCAATTTGATGAAAAAAATCAGCAATGGCAGCAGCTTGGTGTACCAAATTACCATCAAGAGTCTTTATTAATTAAGAATAGCTTAACTGACAATAGCCGTGCTTTTCATTCTCGTCCACCAGAAGCCACTAATCATTTTCAACGCTTACCCCTCTACCACGAAATGACTTTTGTGGCACTTGATGGTCAGGAACAGCTAAAAATTTCCACTTCCAATTTGTTGGCCAAAGAATTAAAGAATATTAGTGATCGTCATAACACTTTTTTGCAAGCAGAAACTTACTTTGCCAAATTACAACAACTTCAAGTTGGAGAAATTTATGTATCCCAGGTGATTGGTGAATATATTCCCACCCAGTTTATAGGCAATTATACGCCCGCCTCAGCAGCCAAAAATAACTATAAGTTCAGTCCCAAAGATAGTGCCTATGCTGGTAAAGAAAACCCTCTAGGCAAACGTTTTAAAGGCATTGTACGGTGGGCTACACCCGTGGCAGTGGCAGGAAAAATCATAGGTTATGTTACCTTGGCTTTAAATCATGATCATATTATAAATATAACCGACACAATTATGCCTACTGATCAGCGCTATACTTCCTTTCCCGATCCGTCAGAAGGTAATTATGCCTTTATTTGGGATCATTTAGGGCGCAATATTGCCCACCCCCGGCATTACTTTATAACTGGTTATGATGGACAAACTGGACTACCTCAAACGCCATGGCTGGAACAGGGGGTATATGATGACTGGCAACAAAGTGGTTTATCTTATGCCGCCTATGCTCAGCAAGCTACCCCATTTAGAGACCAGAACTTAGCCAAAAAACCAGCCAAACAAATGCAGTCAACTGGGCTCAGGGGGCTAGACTGTCGATTTTTGGATTTTGCCCCCCAGTGCCACGGTTGGTATGAGCTAACCAGTAAGGGAGGGTCAGGTTCATTTATCATTTACTGGAGCGGTCTATGGAAGCTTGTTACAGCAGCGTCTATTCCCTACACCACAGGCCAGTATAAGAGCAGTCCCCGTGGCTTTGGTGTGGTCACTATTGGCACCAATATTGATGAGTTTTATCAACCAGCTAAAGCCTCAGAGGCGCGTCTAAAAGAGATTATTAATGTTACCGAAACGAGCGTTGCACAGCAGGCCGAATCCGGTAATCAGGCCATAACCCACAACCTTCTACAAACGGCTAAAGCGCTAAGTTATTCAACTGTGATAATGATCGCCTTAGTGGTTTTTATCGCTATCTGGGTGGCTTCATATGTAAGTAGTCGCATTGTTACTTTGGTTAATGGGTTTGCCAAATTCCAAAGCGGTTATCATCAATTTCGATTTAACGCGGGTAAAGGTGATGAGATTGATACTATTGCTGTGGCTTTTGATCAGATGGCAGATGAGGTTATTGAACATCTTGATAAATTAGAATTAGAAGTGCAAAGGCGAACCGAGAGTGAAGACCAGCTAAAAGATATGCACGGGCAACTGGAAGCAAGAGTCAAAGAACGCACCAAAGAGCTAACTCTTGAAGTTGCCCAGAGGCAAAAAGCTGAATTTAAGGTAAGGTATCTAGCAGAACATGATGAACTTACTGGTCTACTCAACCGACGCGGATTTTACAGTGAACTAAATAAAGTAATTCACCAAGAGCAGAATAAGCAAACTAATATTGCACTAATGCTTATAGATTTAGATAGGTTTAAGCAGGTTAATGACGCCTTTGGTCACAAAATAGGCGATAAACTTCTTACTCATATCGCTGAACTCTTGATTCAGGCTACGAGGAGTGGTGATCTAGTAGCCCGCTTGGGGGGTGATGAATTTGCTATCATTTTACGCAAACACCAAGCTCTTTCTGGAGTCATTGATATAGCTAAGCAGATTTTATCGCAACTTAATTTGCCCGTGGAAATAGATTCTCACATACTACATTCTGCGGCTAGTATTGGTATAAGTAATAGCACTTGTGGTGACAATACAATCAGTGCCACACAATTGTTACAGCAGGCAGACCTTGCCCTTTATAAGGTGAAAAAGCAGGGGGGGCTTAATTACCAAGTTTATGATGACAGGTTAGCGTTTATAGCGAAAAAGCAAAGACAGTGGGAACATGAAATGGTCAGTCTTCTGCAAAAGCAGGAATTAATGCTCTATTTTCAGCCTCGCTATAATTATCAAACTCAGCAAGTAGTTGGCGTTGAGGCTTTATTACGTCCACAGCACCCCAAACATGGCCTAATGGATCCTGAGAACTTTCTTGAAATCATTGAGCGAAGTGGGCTTAGTTATCAAGTCAGTATATGGTTGTTAGAAAATGTTTGTAAGCAAGTAGTTAACTGGCGTAAGCAAGGTTTAGAATTTGGCCGACTAGCATGGAATTTAAGTGCTATAGAGCTTAACCAAAAGGGTTTTGTTGAACGAATTTGCCAGACTATGAAAACAATGCAGGTGCCAGGTGAATATATTGAAATAGAAATAACAGAACGTCATAAAATTACTGATTTCGCTGTCTTTGCTGATAATTTAAGACCATTGCGTGCACTGGGCATTACTATTACTTTGGATGATCTCGGAACAGAATATTCCTCTCTACAAAGAATGCTGGAATGTAATATTGATGTTATTAAGATCGACAAGTATTTTGTCCAGCAAATAGGCCACAAAAAGGCTGAATTGGTTATCGAGTTGCTGATTGATCTCGGCCAAAAAATGCATATTGAGGTGATTGCCGAGGGAGTGGAAACAAAGTCCCAGTTGGATTATCTGCTAAGTAAAAATTGTTCCGTAATTCAAGGTTTTTATTATGCTAAACCTATGTCTGAGGAACAAATTCTTGGATATATAAACTCGAACAATACATCCAAGAACAGATCATAAACGAAAGAGTATTTTTATACTAAATAGTAACTACTTAACCATGCCCATTAGTCGAGCTTTCTCGATCACAATATAATTATCATCTACCTGCAATTTTTTACGTAGATTAGTAAAATGATGCTTTGCCGTGCGACCAGTAATACCCATTTTTTCACCTACAGTATCATATGTGAAGGATTTGAGTTTGCCTGCTGCCTTTAGGATTTGTTTTTCTCTCTTGGTTATGTTTGGACCTTTCAAAAAGCCAGGGCGTTCAAGTATTCTATGAATATGAGGAATCAACTTATGTAGCATGACTTTCTGAGCTTCAGTGATATTTTCAGACTCCACTGTTATGGATGTCATTGAGGATGCATGCGTATAGTTATGAGAACGGCTAAATATTGCATATCCATCAATAGAATCATGCTCCATACCGGTAATCTTGTCTATCGTAACAGGGGAATTATCAAAAGCTTTTCTCCAATTCACCACCCTATTGTTATTTTCTTTTCTTTTAGCCATTTTCACGAGTGGGTCGATAAGTGCTAGATTATTTCTTTTATAATTTTCCATCCATCTCAAAGGAAGTCCATATACAAATGTGCTTTGATTAGCAATTTGGTTTGCGTTCGGACCTTCAGATACACTCATTATAAGCCCAGTAGCACAGCACAAGGATCTAAGTTTTAACCAAATTGGCTCAATATCTTTGTTTCTGTGCACATTATTGCAAATATCTATAACGCTCAATAATTCCTCGTATTGTGTATTGGAAATAGCCATTACTGTTCTCCTTGTAATGTTGTATCAGATAATCAAATAAGCCTAGGGTTGGTATTCTCAAATGACGAAGGACACAATTGATCCCTAATTATCGATCAGATTGAGTCAGAATTAGTGTTCTGTAATTTTATTTACTGTCATCGTCATAACGTTTAGCCAAGAACTGTAGTGTTTCTATAACTTTACCCTGCCAGTCGATTGGTAGCTTCGCAAATACATAAAGTAACTCTTCTTCTCGAGTGCTTAATGCAGAGAGATTTTTGAATTTTTCTTGATTTGAGCTGTAACTTGCTTTTTGAGTTTCTTTGACAGTTTCAACACCAGACAGTAACCAGTCCAGAGAAACATTTAGTAGTTTGGCCAATAAAACAAGATTACGCATGTTGGGCTTAGTCTTACCCTGTTCCCATTGTGAAACAGCACCTAGAGAGACATCCAAGTGTTCTGCCACCTGATGCTGTCGTAGTTTTTTCGCTCTCCTAGTTTGGGAAAGTCTTTGATTTAATTCATTCATATTGTGAATTTTAACAAAGTAGGATTTAGCATATACAGACAGCTAATCTTTATTTTTTAATAAAAAATATAGTTATAGTATATTAAATGCAAAAAATTCAAATTAATTATCTGTTTGACAAAAGGAAATCGCAAATTCCTTCAATCGAAGTACAATAAGGATATTTATCAAAAGTGGGTTATCTAAGCTTATGTTTAAAGGTGATTAGGGAGAATGAGGTTTCCTTATTTGTAATGCAAATCTATTAACTAATGGGCACTTCTTGGGTGTTGTGTACTTTGCGAAGAACCATCTGGGTTTTGGTTGTATTGACCCCTGGTAGTCTCAGTAAGGTTCCATAATAAAGTGACTCGAAGTCTTTGGTATCTCTAAAAATCACGGTCAGTTGATAGTCATATTCGCCGGTCATTAAATAACAGGCTTTGACCTGCGGTACTTGTCTCACTGCCTGTTCAAATTCGGCAAATAGTTCTTCACGTTGTGCGTCTAAACTTATGGATACGATAGCTGTGCCGGTATAGCCAAATAGATCTGGATTAACGAGTCCTGCAAAGCGGTCGAAATAGCCTGCTTCAATGAGACTTTTTACTCTTCGGTGACAGGCTGAAGGGGACAGGTTAGCCATGTCAGCAAGCTCGACATTACTTAGCCTTGCGTTTTGTTGTAAAGCTTGGATCAGTTTTTTATCAAACTCATCTAGTTCCGTATTGATCGATTCAACTTGTTGCATAAATTTTCTTTATCAGTAGTGATTTAATTTAAAAAATATATGAAATAATATTTCTTTATTTTTATAAAATATGAAATATTATTTTAATAATATGCCTAAATATATCTTTTATTTCAAGAATATTTCGTTAATTTTTGGATAAACTACCATCAGTAAATCAAGCATAATGCCAGCCGTAGGAGGATTAGTTATGTTGATTGGGGTGCCTAAAGAAATTAAAAATCGCGAAAACAGAGTAGGTTTAACGCCTGAAAGTGTGCAGGAATTAATTACTGCCGGTCATCAAGTTTTGGTTGAAACTCAGGCCGGAAAGGGTATCAATGCTAGTGATGAGGATTACTCGCAAGTGGGTGCAACTATTACTGCTGATGCCTCTGAGGTTTTTGCCCGCGCTGAAATGATTGTAAAGGTAAAAGAGCCGCAGGCTGAAGAGCGCGCTATGCTGCGTGAGGGACAGTTGCTATTTACGTATTTGCATTTGGCTCCTGATGCGGAGCAAACAAAAGATTTAGTAGCCTCTGGTGCAACTTGTATTGCTTATGAAACGATTACTTCTGCAAGTGGTGGGTTGCCTCTATTAGCACCTATGTCTGAAGTGGCTGGGCGTATGTCTATTCAAGCTGGTAGCCATGCCTTAGAAAAGACACAGGGCGGTCGTGGCATGCTACTTGGTGGTGTCCCTGGTGTCGCGCCAGCGAAAGTAGTAGTGATCGGCGGTGGGGTTGTTGGTTCCAATGCTGTGCAAATGGCAGTGGGAGCTCGTGCAGATGTGGTGGTGCTGGATCGTTCCAAACAGGCTCTGGTCAATATTGACCAAGAATTTGGTGGTGCTGTAAAAACAGTATACTCCACCAAGGCGGCTCTAGAGCAGCATGTATTGGAGGCTGATTTAGTCATTGGTAGTGTGTTGATACCAGGCGCCAAAGCCCCTAAGCTGGTAACTGCTGAAATGGTAGCTAATATGAAAAAGGGTGCAGTAATGGTTGATGTGGCTATTGACCAAGGTGGGTGTTTTGCTACTTCTCGTGCCACTACTCATGAACAACCTACTTATGAGATTGATGGTGTTATTCACTATTGTGTTGCTAATATGCCGGGGGGTGTCCCACTAACCTCAACCTATGCCCTAAATAATGCTACTTTACCCTATGTAATGAAGTTAGCTAACAAGGGTTGGCGCATGGCTTTAGCTGAAGATAAACACTTTTTAGCAGGCTTAAATGTGCATGCCGGTCAAGTGACAAATGCATTCGTAGCAGAAGCATTGGGTTATGCTTATATGGATCCAGCTTTAGCTTGTGATGAGACTGCCAAAGTGGAGGAGGTGGCCTAGTAATAGGTTTATATTTGCTTAACTTATAAGATCGTTGGCTATCTGACCCTTTTCGACATAGTTAACACAGTTGCTTTCGATCTTATCTAGTTCATAGATATAGTTAATCATAACCGCAGCCGATTCATTTAGCCCACGTTCGCTTAAGTTAGCACGCCAATTAAGGCGTGCTGCCTTGGCCCCATTACTTAAGTGGAAGTTTGCCACTGGATCAAGGGCATTTTGGCCGCGTTTTTCTATTATTAGGTAGTGGCTTATCAGTTGTTTGATCGGCGCCTCCAGCCAATCACTCAAGGCCTGATTATCTTGCCATGAAAACGCTAATAGTGAAGATATATTAACTTCTAGCCCTAATTCATCACAATAATCCTTAAGTTGCTTGGTTTGTTCGTCAGTTAGTTGCGCTAGCGCTTGGTCTTGATTATTCCTTAGCCATTTATTAAAGCCTGGAATCGGGGACAGTGTAGAAAACTGTTTTAAGTGCGGATATTGTTGCAATAGTTGGGCGACAACATTTTTTATCAAGAAGTTACCAAAACTGATACCTGCAAGGCCTCTTTGGGTATTCGAAATAGAGTAAAAGATAGCCGTATCAGCTAACTCTGTATCAAGCAGAGGTGCCCCTTCGTCTAATAAGGGGTCCATCTCGCCAGCTAGGCCTTGGGTTAGTGCTACCTCAATAAAAATTAGGGGTTCATCGGGCATTTGTGGATGAAAAAAAGCATAACAGCACCGGTCCTTCGCAAGTCGATTTTTGAGATCGCTCCAGCCATTTATGGCATGCACTGCCTCATACTCAATAAGTTTTTCTAACAGTGACGTAGGGGAATCCCAAGTTATTTTTTGGAGCTGCAAAAAGCCTAGATCAAACCAGGCATGTAGCAGTTGTTTCATTTCTTGTTGTAGGCCTTGTAAGGCTTCACTTTTGTCCTTTATGTTTAGTAAATCCGCCCGCATATTAACTAGAAACTTAATCCCATCCGGCAGTTCGTTAAACTGTCGTAATAAGGTTAGGCGAGGTGATTCAAGGGCTTGACGCAATTTGGTGGTACTTGCTGGATTGGGTTGCCAGTTATTGATAGTCGTCCTGACGGCCTCATAATCGAGATCAAAGTCCTCAGCCAATAGACTGAGAAAACGTTCCTTACCTAGAGGACTGAGCTCTAGATATTGATGGGCAATAAGTACAGCTTGCTTGCGGGTGGCCATTTCACCAACAGCTTGATTAAGGCAATATTGAATTTCCTGACGTAATACATCCAAACTGTCCCCTTGCAGATCAATATTAGCTTGTTGCTGTAGACGGCTATCTTCTGCTACCAGAGGAAAGCTTTTCCACAATTCTTTTAGACGACTTAAGGACCGGTTAAACAGAGATCCTTCGCTACTACGGGTTTGTTGTATTAACATGGCAAATCTATTTCCTCAACTATATAAGGTTAGCTTATTTCTTCGACCAATCTGGGCTAACCATAGGTCGTAGGGTAATGAACTTACAAACAGGCTTGGGGTTTGACTGAATGCCCCGTATTTAGTCTAATCATATCGGTTTTTTACCGCTGTTTTCTACCCTTAACTATCGCTTCAGGATAAAAGCTAGGGATTCGACTTGTCTTGTCAGTTTGGCCTATTGGCGTTAGTATCGGTTTTTTGGGTGGGAATTAACCATGAATATTGGACGTCACCAAACTAATGAGCGCACGAGTCAGATTGTTGTTTATAACAATGTGGCATATTTGTGTGGTCAGGTAGCAGCAGACGCTGATGCCGATATTACTGAACAAACTAAAACCATGTTGGCGAAAGTAGACGCGCTACTTGATAGTGTCGGATCAGACCGCACGCGACTGCTTTCAGCTACCATTTATCTTAAAACTATGGATGATTTTGCTGTCATGAATAGTGTCTGGGAGGAATGGCTTTCGGCGGGTCATGCGCCTGCTAGAGCGTGTGTTCAAGCAGCTATGGCAAGGCCAGAACTGCTAGTAGAAATCTCTATCACTGCGGCTTGTTAGTAGTCTTGGCTCTTATAAACTAAATCAATTAGTCCTATCTATGGTTTTCAGTAACCATTCTCGGCCCTTGAGCATCAGATGCCAATAGATTAATGGCATGGCACTGGCTTTAAGCCACCATGCTATGCGACTTGGCTTGGTCGCTTTGATAAGCCACTTAGGGAAACTAGGCAGTAATTTACCGTCGTAGCCAAATTCGGCTAACAGAATATGAGTACGTGATACAGTTAATGGGCAGGCACCATAGCCATCGTAACCTGTTGGTAAGGCTTGGTGATGTATATAAGCTAAGACATTTTCAGCGACCACGGGGGCTTGTTTGCGAGCTGCTGCTGTGGTTTTAGCATTGCTGGTATTAATACAATCACCAGCCCCAAAAATATTGGCATAATCAGGGTTTTGTAGCGTTTCTGGGTCAACTTTTAACCAACCATTAGTATCAGTGATAAGTTGATTTTGCATAAATTCGAGGCCTATTTGTGGTGGGCATACATGGAGGAGGTCAAACTTCTGACTGATCTGGTCAACCACTTGTCCATCTTTTAGTTGATTAAAGTAAGCCATCTGATTAGGGCCATCAACTTTAACTAGTTGGCTGTTTAATCGCATATCAATACCATACTTTGCCACTGTTTTCTGTAGTTGTGGCACAAACTCTGCCACGTTAAACAAAGCACCACTAGCATTATGAAATTGCACATCTAATTTTGCTAGCTTGCCTTTTTGTTGCCACCAATCACAGGATAGGTACATAGCTTTTTGCGCTGCGCCAGTACATTTTATTGAGACTGGGGATTGGGTAAATATTGCCGTTCCACTACTTAAACTGCGGGTTAGTTGCCAAGTATAAGGAGCTAGATTATAGAGATAATTTGAGGTTACACCGTTTTTTCCAAGGGTGTCCTCTAAACCTTCTATACCAGCGAAATGGAGTTTAAGGCCGGGTGCTACGATAAGTGCTTGATAGCCAATTAAACGCGCATCATCGAGCTCCACTAAATTTTGTTGGGGTTGGAAGTTAACCACGGCTTGCTTAATCCATTTGCATCCCGCGGGCATAACATTAGCCATGGGTCGGATTGTAGAATCAGGTTTAAATATACCTGCGCCTACAAGGGTCCAGCCTGGCTGATAGCTATGGGTATCTGCTGGTTCGATGATTGCAATTGATAGGGCTTTTGTACGTCTTATAATGCTTGCAGCGACGGCTATTCCTGCCGCACCACCACCAATAATGACAATATCAAATGATTGGCTAGGCATGGGTTTGTTCCTGTTATTATTTTCTTTGTGCTACCAAGCTTAAATTAGCTTGGCCTAAGATTAAGGTGCTGACACTTATTTAGCAAATATCTTGACCAAAATTTGGCAAGCCTGTATCGTCCAAAATCTTGTAAAAAGTGTTCCGAATGCTTTAATTTACAGTGCTTCAATAACAAAAAAAACCGATCTTACAAATAACTTTTATCTTAAGAAATACCAATACCAGAGGTTTTATATGCCGGATAGTAAGCATTTTTATATTGATGGTGCCTGGGTTGCCCCCTGCGTTGCTAATGATCTTGAGGTTATAAACCCATCCACTGAACAAGTAATTGATGTCATTTCTCTTGGTAGTGCTAGTGACGTCGATAAAGCCGTGGCTGCAGCCAAGGCGGCATTTGTTAGTTGGAGCCAAACCAGTCGAGATGAGCGCATTGGTTTTATCGAGGGCTTACTGGATATATATAGAACTCGTAATGATGCTTTAGGTGAGCTAATCAGCCAAGAGATGGGCTGTCCCATTGATAAGTCTATTAGCGCTCAGGCGGGTGCGGGTAGCTGGCAAGCCGAGGGAGTATTAGAGGAGTTAAAAACTTTTGCGTTCGAAAGTTCATTTAGTGAGGCCTCACCAGATACCTACCTGCTGCATGAACCCATTGGTGTATGCGCTTTAATTACGCCTTGGAATTGGCCCATGAATCAGGTTGTAGTAAAGGTGGTAGCGGCCTTAGCTGCGGGGTGTACCATGGTATTGAAGCCATCAGAAATTGCACCATTATCAAGTTTAATGTTTGCCCAGATGATCCATGATGCGGGTATTCCAGCTGGTGTATTTAATCTGGTCAACGGTGATGGTATAGGGGTTGGTACAGCCTTAACAGGGCATGTAGATGTCGATATGGTGTCCTTTACTGGCTCTACCCGTGCTGGTATTGCTATCTCTAAAAATGCAGCCGATACCGTTAAACGGGTATCCTTAGAACTAGGTGGCAAAGGTGCCAACATCGTATTTGCTGATGCGGGTGAAAAAGCCATTATCAAAGGTGTTCGCAGTCTATTAAGCAACTCAGGACAATCTTGTAATGCCCCTTCGCGCATGTTGGTTGAGCGCAGTATTTACGCCCAAGCTGTGGACCAAGCGACGGCAGAATTTGCGCGTACAGAGGTTGGTTTAGCGAGTG
>DNNY01000002.1:1077-6392 GCA_003497765.1 Oceanospirillaceae bacterium | reverse complement strand
ATGGTAGTGATCGTTATCGAACTATACCTGACTCCGAAATTGCTGTAGCACAGCTATTGTATCTATTTAATAGCGCTAACCCTGAGGCACGTCGGGCTTTAGTCAATGATGATTACTCTGCCAGTCATATCAACTTTACCCTACTTAATGCTGGTTCCAGTGAGTACTCAGAATTTTTTGCCTCCATACAGCAAGATATTATTGCCGCTTTTGAACCTTTAAGGGATCAATATCCGGATATGGACGTTCATGCTACGGGCTCCTTAGCCATGATGATGCGGTTGATGGATGACCTTAGTCGTAGTCAATTTGAGAGTTTAACCTTGGCGGTGGTGATCATTTCGGCCTTGATGATATTGACCTTGGGTTCCATGCAAGCGGGTCTATTGGCCATTATTCCTAACCTAATTCCGGCCACCTTAACCTTTGGTTTAATGGGTTTGCTGGCCATTCCCCTAGATGGGGATACCTTAATGATTGCGCCGCTAATTATTGGTATTGCAGTGGATGATACCATTCACTTTATTACCCATTACCGTATGGCATTGGCAAAATTTAATGATATGAAGTTAGCTTTGATCAACACTATTAAGGAAGTCGGTCAGGCAGTCACTTTTACTAGTTTGATTCTAGGTTGTGGCTTCTTTATGTTAAGTTTTAGTGATTATTTGGGTATTGCCAAAGTGGGCATGTTTGGCTCATTGGCTATTTTTGTTGCCCTGCTGTGCGACTTGCTATTTTTCCCCGCTCTGATTATGTGGTTCAAACCCCGTTTTGGGCAGAAGAATGTGAAAGACAATTTAGATTTTAAAGGAGTCATCAATGACTAGTCGATTATTGCCAGGATTGGCCGTTCTTCTTGCAGCTCTGCTGGCTACGGTAGGTGGGTGGAGCTCCGCTCAGGCCGCTGATTTAAGTGCGCGGGATATAATGCAAAAGATGGATGATACCCGTCTAGCATCCAGTGAATCGTCTTTTAACCGCATGCAACTGACTACCTGTAAATATGGGGTTAAAAATGGCAAGTTAAAATGCGTGGAAAAGCCGCGCGTGAAGCTTTTAGAGTCGGCGCAAATTAATTTGGGTGACAACAATAAGGATACTAAATCCATTGCCATCGTTTTGCAGCCAGCCAGTGAAAAAGGTATTGGCATGTTATCTTGGACCTATGACGACAGTACTAGAGATAATGAAACTTGGTTATATCTTTCTGCCTTGGGTAAGGTCAAACGAATAGCCGCTGGTACCGATGAAGATAGCGAACCAACCAGTCTGTTTGGCTCAGAAATCACCACCGAAGATATGGAAACGGGTAAGCTCGATGATTATATTTATTCGATTGTCGATGAGGGTGAATATAAGGGCCGGCCTGTGTATGTGATTGAAGCCGTTGCTACCCCTGAGCGACAGCGCAAAACCCGTTATAGTAAATCCCAAACTTGGGTTGATGCGGAACGTTTCTTGGCGTTAAAAGTGCAGTTATATGATAAACAGGGCAATCTGACCAAGCGTATGCAGGTTGGTAAGGTAGAAAAAATTGATGGTATTTGGGTGACCCGAAGTTTAACCATGTTCAATTTAGTTGCTCAGCGTTTGACGAATATGAATTTGGATGGCATTACTTTTGGTGTGGATATCGATGAAGCTTTTCTATCACAGCGAGCCTTAACCGATTCCGCATTTCGCGAGGCAAACCTTAACCAATTGCGCGCACAGGCAAAGTAGCATATGGGGATTCGAAGAAGTTTACTGTGCATGCTGGCATTGGTTTCGTGGGTAGGTTTATCCCTACCTATACAAGCTGATGATATCCTGTTAGATGATGAGTTTGATGCGGAAGCGATTTTCGATGATAGTGAATTTAGTGTAGATAATACAGATTTACTATTACAGGAATCGCCCTTTCAATGGCTGCTCAAGCAAGGCCTTGTCCTTGATCCACAAGCCACCCAAGACCCCACTAATAGTTATACCGATGTACATCTAACAGCGGAAACCACCCTTGGGCTAAGTGGTTTTGCCAATATAGATTTAAAAGCCACACAGGATTGGCTAACGGGGCAGTGGGATACAGAAATATATAGTTCTGCTATACAAATTAGTACCCAACAAGGGGCCTTTAAATTGGGTCGCTATATTAATAGTTGGGGAGAGGTAGAAGGGGCTGGAGTGTTGGACATTATTAATCCCGCCCCAGATCTAACAGACCCAGATCGTGGATTTAAACCCCAATGGTTAGTGGCTTATAGCCATTATATGGGGCCTCGCGAATGGCAATTGCTGACTAATTTAGACCCAGATATTGCTGAGTTTCCAGATCTGAGTGCCACAAAACAAGCCAGTCGTGAATGGGGTCTGCGCTATAAAGTAGCCAATAGTGGTTCAGATTGGGCCGTCTATGCTGGTCAGTTTTTACAAAATTCACCTACTCTAGGACTGGTTAATAGTCTGGAGCAGTTAACGGCATTTGGATACGATTTACTGGGCTTTAGTTATAATCAAGCCAGGGGGGATAATCTTTTTAAGTTTGACCTAGCTTGGAAACAAGGGCTTGGCCAACAAGTAGGGGATGATCTAACTCAGGTTGAGCGCCTAGATATGGCCTTCGGTGCAGAGATTAAAGTGGGCGAACGGCAATGGCAGTGGAGTCTATCTAGCAACTATCTTCCCGAGCATACCCATGAGTTTAGTAGTGTCATTATTGACCCCCTTACCTTTGAGCTTAGTCTGTTACCTAGTCGTCAATGGTATTCACGCTATGGAATGGGTGTTAGTGATAGCCTTGCCAATGGTGAGTTCAATTGGAGCCTTAATCTAAGTGGGGCCTTTAATGGCAGTGTGACAGGTTTAATATCTGAGCTTAAATGGGATTATAACGATAACCTAAATATCCTGTTTTCTCTGGCTGGTATCACCGCTAATGCTGATTCTGAATTGGCTGCCATGGATGGATTGCAACGTTTTGGTATCGAATTGGAATACCATTTTTAGCATTCTAAAAGCTAAATTGTGTGGCATCTAGCCCACATTCAGTAAATCTGTACAATATTGTTGGCCTGTGGATAACATTATCAGCCAAGAAACACATCTAAAGTGTGCTCGAACATTGCAGCCTGTGTGCCCTAAGGCTACAATATCACCCTTTTTGGGCAGTCACTTTTGGCTGGCCTTGTTTAGCCATTTAAGTGGGTATGGGGTTCATTTTGAAACCGGTTAAAGTAGGTATTTGTGGAATGGGTACTGTCGGTGGCGGTACTTTTAATGTATTACAGCGTAATGCTAGTGAAATTACTCGCCGCACGGGTCGCAATATTATCGTTGAGCAGGTTGCTCAGCGCCGTACTAATGCTACCTGTGAGATGGGTAGCACCCAAATCACCGAAGATATTTTTGCCGTCGCCAATAACCCCAATATTGACGTGGTGGTAGAACTAATTGGTGGCTATGAGCCGGCCAAGGAATTGGTGTTAACAGCTATTCGTAATGGTAAGCATGTGGTTACGGCTAATAAGGCTTTGATTGCTGTCCATGGCAACGAAATCTTTGCCGCTGCCCGTGAACATAAGGTGGTGGTGGCCTATGAAGCAGCCATTGCCGGCGGTATCCCCATTATTAAATCTCTGCGCGAAGGCTTGGCAGGCAATCAAATTAATTGGTTAGCGGGTATTATCAACGGCACTGGTAACTTTATTCTTACTGAAATGCGCGACAAAGGGCGTGACTTTGCTGATGTATTAGCAGAAGCTCAAGCCCTTGGTTATGCAGAAGCCGACCCTACTTTTGATGTGGAAGGTATTGATGCCGCCCATAAGCTTACGATCTTGTCATCCTTAGCCTTTGGCATTCCATTGCAGTTTGATGCCTGTTTTACCGAAGGTATTAGTCAGGTTTCCCAAGAAGATGTCGCCAATGCGGAAGCTTTAGGCTATCGCATTAAGCATTTGGGTATAAGTCGTCGTACTGATGCTGGCATAGAGCTGCGCGTGCACCCAACCTTGATTCCGGAAAAACGTCTCCTAGCCAATGTGCATGGAGTGATGAATGCCGTGTTAGTGGATGGCGATGCAGTAGGCCCAACTTTGTATTATGGCGCTGGCGCTGGCGCCGAACCAACAGCATCGGCTGTAGTCGCTGATATCGTTGATGTAGTGCGCGATATAGACCTAGAAAATAGCACCCGAGTGCCTTCCTTGGCCTTCGGTCAAGAAGATTTGTCTGCTACCTCAATATTGCCCATGGAGCAGGTTGAAACAGCCTACTATTTAAGGATGATGGCCAATGAGAAACCAGGTGTTTTGGCTCAGGTAACCAAAATACTTGGCGAACGGGGCATTAGTATTGAAGCGATTGAGCAAAAAGGCCATGCGACCGAGCAAGTGCCAGTTGTTCTGCTTACCAACCGAGTTGTGGAAGGGCAGATGAATGCTGCCATTACTGCGATTGAAGCCTTGGATGATATTATTGGTCAAATTACTCGTATCCGGGTTGAAAATTTAGACGGTTAAGCAGGGCTAAAGAGAGAATATTCATGCGTTATATCAGTACCCGTGGTCAGGCACCCAGTTTAGGTTTTGCCGATGTGTTATTGACCGGCTTAGCCAGTGATGGTGGTCTTTATGTACCAGAAAGCCTGCCGGCATTTAGTCAGGATGAAATTCAGGCTATGGCTAGCATGTCCTATGCGGAATTAGCCCATAAGGTGATCTTACCCTTTGTGGAAGCCGATGTGACTAGTGCTGAATTAAAGGTAATGGTTGATGAAACCTATGCTGGTTTTAGTCATCATGCCGTAGCACCTTTGGTGCAGTTAGATCGTAATGAGTGGGTGTTGGAGTTATTCCATGGTCCCACCTTAGCTTTTAAAGATTTTGCCCTGCAGTTGCTTGGTCGGTTAATGGATCATGTACTTAGCAAACGCAATAAGAAGCTGGTTATTATGGGGGCAACCTCTGGTGATACAGGTTCTGCTGCCATTGAAGGTTGTCGTCATAGTGAGCATGTGCAGTTATTTATTCTGCATCCTCATGAGCGGGTGTCAGAGGTACAAAGACGTCAAATGACCACCCTGATTGGGGATAATATTCATAATATTGCTGTTACTGGTAACTTTGATGATTGCCAGCAAATGGTAAAACAGAGCTTTGCCGATCAGTCTTTTTTAGCAGGTGGTCAACTAGGGGCAGTGAACTCCATTAACTGGGCCCGTATTATGGCGCAGATTGTGTATTACTTTTATGCAGCTGTGGCTGTTGGTGGCCCCCAACGTCCTGTCTCTTTTAGTGTGCCAACGGGTAACTTTGGTGATATTTATGCTG
>DNNY01000002.1:0-887 GCA_003497765.1 Oceanospirillaceae bacterium | reverse complement strand
TTGGTGATATTTATGCTGGCTACCTTGCCCAGCAAATGGGCTTGCCGATTAAGCAGTTAGTTGTCGCCACCAATGCTAATGATATTTTGCATCGTTGTATCAGTGCCAATCATTATGTCAAAAATGACCTTGTGAAGACCCTATCGCCAAGTATGGATATTATGGTGTCTAGCAACTTTGAGCGCTTACTATTTGATCTCTATGATCGTAATGGCGAAGAGTTAGCTGCGCTAATCGCTGACCTGAATAGCGGTAAGGCCGAGAGTTTGGCTACCACTCGATGGCAGCAAGCTCGCACTATATTTGCCAGCCATAAAGTTGATGATGATTTGACTTGTGAGGTCATTAAACAAGTAGCAGAAGAGCATAACTATTTGTTAGATCCCCATAGTGCTATTGGGGTGGAAGCCGGCCGTGCATGTAATGAACACCCCGAGGTGCCAATGATTACCTTAGCGACGGCGCATCCGGTTAAGTTCCCAGAAGCGGTTATTAAAGCGGGTCAAGATAGGCCGCAATTGCCACGTCATTTAAGTGATTTGTTAGAGCGTCCAGAGGATTATGCTGTGTTGCCAAATGATTTGGCAGCAGTACAAGACTATATTGCCAAACATAGCCACTGACCCTGCAAACCTCCGTTAGACAGGCATAGTGCTGGTTGTTTGCTCACAGAGGTTGGTGAAATGATACAAATTAAGCAGCGACAAGGCCAACCTAGTCCAGCCCTGAGTGCTGCTCTGCATCCCCTGCTGGCGCGCATCTATGCCCAGCGAGGGGTTGATAATCCACAGCAGCTTGATTATGGGCTGCAATATCTAACTCCCTACCATGATATGGCTGGCATGGCAGCGGCGGTAAGAATTTTGGCTCAAGCCATTACTCAGCAA
>DNNY01000160.1 GCA_003497765.1 Oceanospirillaceae bacterium | reverse complement strand
ATGGGCGACGGCCGTTGCAGGCCGCTTTTGTCCCGGAAGAACGTAATGGCCACAGTGCTATAGGTGATTTTAGTCTGACGGAAAATATCCTCTTATCACGGCACGCTGTGGCTGATGACCAACGTCCTCTGCATCAGGGTTGGGCGGGTATAAAGCGTGCCGAGTTAGCCAAAGTAAATGCCGAGGTCGTCAGTAAATACGATGTGCGTAGTGCCAGTATTGATGCTGAGGCAGGGTCGTTATCTGGGGGCAACTTACAAAAGTTTGTAGTTGGGCGGGAGCTCGATCGTCAGCCCAAAGTGTTAATTATAAACCAGCCCACCTGGGGAGTTGATGCTGGCGCTGCCGCTCTAATAAGACAAGCATTAATTGATTTGTCGAGACAGGGTAGTGCCATATTGGTTATCAGTCAGGACTTAGATGAGATTTTTGAATTAGCCGACCGCGTTGCTGTTATTTCCCGTGGCCAGTTATCGTCAACTTATAAAGCTAGTGCAATTAGCCGTGAAGAAATAGGTATACTTATGTCCCAGGAAAAATCTGCACCTGCCGAAGAAGCCACAGCCCAAGGGAGTAGTTGATGTGCAGTTAATCTTGGAAAAACGTCCCCAAGCTTCGCGCTTGATGTATTTCTCTTCACCGTTATTAGCTATTGCGTTAACAGTAATTGTTGGTGGTTTGATGTTTGCCGCTATGGGGCAACCGCCCTTACGAGCTCTCTACCTTTATTTTATTGATCCCATAACCAATCTCTGGTCTATCGAAGAAGTACTAGTAAAAGCCACACCGCTAATCTTGATTGGTGTTGGATTAGCCGTTACTTTTCGTGCTAATGTTTGGAATATCGGTGCCGAAGGTCAACTTACTGCCGGTGCCTTAATGGGATCTATTATTCCCATCCTCTTTACTTCTTGGCAGTCACCCTTGGCATTATTCTGCATGCTCGTAATGGGCATGATTGGTGGTGCTCTTTTAGCGGCTATACCGGCACTATTGAAAGTTCGATTTGGTGTTAATGAGATACTAACCAGCTTGATGCTAGTTTATATAGTGCACTTATTATTGGATTGGTTGGTTAGGGGGCCTTGGAAAGACCCTTTTGGTTATAACTTCCCCAAATCCATTGGTTTTGATGATTGGCATTTATTGCCTACTTTTGGAGACGGACGCGTCCATCTTGGCTTAGTGATAGCCATAATTATTGCCCTTATTCTTTATTGGGTGATGACACGAACCATTAAAGGCTTTGAAGTAAGAGTAATTGGCGCCGCCCCAAGAGCAGGCGCCTTTGCAGGCTTCTCACAGGCAAAAATGGTCTGGTTCTGCTTCTTATTATCAGGTGGTTTAGCTGGCTTAGCAGGCATTATTGAAGTTGCTGGTACCATCGGTCAACTACAACCCAATATTTCACCTAGTTATGGCTTTACAGCCATTATTGTGGCTTTCTTGGGGCGTTTAAATCCCATCGGTGTGATTTTTGCCGGGTTGCTGTTAGCGGTAAGTTATATTGGTGGCGAAGGAGTGCAAATAGAATTGGGCATGTCAGATAAAACGACCCAAGTTTTTCAAGGTATGTTGCTCTTCTTTATCTTAATGTGCGATACCCTAATTCACTATCGATTACGTTTACTCAAGGCAATGGAGATAAGCAATGATTAACTATGAAGCGATCTTGTTAACCATTATAACGGCCTCCACACCATTGCTTTTGGCGGCTATTGGTGAGCTAGTGGTGGAACGTTCAGGCGTACTTAATTTAGGCCTTGAAGGGATGATGGTGATGGGAGCAGTAGCAGGTTTTGCTATGGCGCAGGTTACTGGTTCAGCTTGGCTTGGAGTATTGATGGCCATGTTTGCCGGTGTTGCAATGTCATTGTTGTTTGCCTTTTTGACCCAGACCTTGGTGACCAATCAGGTGGCAACGGGTTTATCTATAACCCTCCTAGGTTTAGGCTTGTCTGGATTAATAGGTAGTGGCTTTGTTGGTATGCCCGGTGTAAAGCTAGAATCTGTATCAATTCCTGTATTATCTGACTTACCTTATGTCAGTACATTAGTGTTTGGCCAAGATCCTCTGGTATATATTTCGATTATTTTGGTCATTGGTGTGAGTTATATGCTTAAGCGCACGCGTATGGGATTGATTATCCGTGCCGTGGGCCAAAACCATAACTCTGCCCATGCTTTAGGCTACTCGGTAATCAAGGTACGCTATGCTTGTATTGCTTTTGGGGGCATGACTTCTGGTCTAGCTGGTGCTTATTTATCTCTGGTATACACCCCACAGTGGATTGAAAATATGACCGCAGGCCGCGGCTGGATTGCCTTAGCACTGGTTGTTTTCTCTACTTGGTTGCCTGGTCGTTTGGCCGCAGGGGCCTATTTATTTGGTGGTGTTTGGATACTCGGCCTTTATGCCCAAGGTATGGGTGTTCCTATCCCATCACAGCTACTTTCTTCTTTACCATATGTTGCAACCATTATTGCTTTGATATTAATTTCAACTAATCGGCGATTATCTGTCATCAATACACCTGCCTCGTTGGGTCAGGGGTTTGTGCCGGATCGCTAATCTTGGTATAAAGAAGAGCACGTCTTTTACCTAATATGGCTTCTGCCATCACTAACTAAGGAGTATTTTTTATGAGAAAGTTTTTTGGTGTCGCAGCTGCGTTACTAATGGCCTCGGCCGTGTCTGTATCCGCAATGGCTGATGACAAATTAAAAGTTGGCTTTATTTATATTGGCCCTCCAGGGGATCATGGCTGGACTTACCAGCATGACCAAGGTCGTATTGCTCTTGAAGGAAAACTGGGCAATTTGGTTGAAACAGTTTTTGTAGAAAACGTACCTGAAAGTCAGGACGCTGAACGAACAATTACCCGTTTGGCTCGCCAAGGCGCTGGTCTGATCTTTACCACTTCCTTTGGTTATATGGAACCCACTATTAAAGTTGCTGAAAAATTCCCTGAAGTGAAGTTTGAGCATGCAACTGGTTATATGCAAGCTGATAACGTATCTACATATTCTGCTCGTTTTTACGAAGGCCGCTACGTAATTGGTCAGATTGCTGCGAAGATGTCTAAGACAGGTACTGCTGGTTACATTGGCTCTTTCCCAATCCCAGAAGTAGTTCGTGGTATTAACTCCTTCCTACTAGGTGCACAATCAGTTAACCCTGATTTCAAATTAAAAGTTGTTTGGGTTAACTCATGGTTCGATCCAGGTAAAGAAGCGGATGCGGCTAAAGTATTAATCAGCCAGGGTGCTGATGTAATCACGCAACATACTGACTCTACTGGTCCTGTTCAAGTTGCTGAAGAGCAGGGTGTTTACGCCTTTGGTCAGGCTTCTGATATGTCCGCTTTCGCACCTAATGCACTGTTAACTTCCATTGTTAACAACTGGGGTGATTACTATATCGAGCGTACCCAAGCGGTATTGGATGGTACTTGGGAAAGTGGTGATACTTTTGGTGGTATGAGCGCCAATATGGTTAATATGGCTGACTTTATCAATATGCCAGCTGATGTTGCAGCTATGGCTGAAGAAACCACAGCCGCCATTACCAGTGGTGACCTACACCCCTTTACTGGACCAATCTATAAGCAAGATGGCAGTTTAGCTGTTGGTGCTGGTGAAATCCTAGATATCGGTACAATGCTAGGTATGAATTGGTATGTTAAAGGTGTAGATGATCAGCTATAAGCTGTCTTTCTAGCTACACAAAAAGCCCGTCCATAGTGACGGGCTTTTTTATGAAACACAAAACTAGAGTGAGTTTTTAGTTGCTAATGATTAACGTAAGCAATAAGTTAACCACGGGTTTTGGTAACATCGACATACAAGGTCAATTGCTGACCAGGTTGTAGATATTTTTTAAGATCACTATTCCAACGTTGGATATCTTTAACGCTTATATTAAAGCGCCAAGCAATCATAGAAAGATTATCGCCATTTCGCACTTCATAGGTGAGTTTTTTGACCACTTGGCGACTACCGGAGTTAAGTTTGCTACTGGGTACACGTGGCCAAATATTCAGTTTTTGATCAATCTGCAACAATGATTTGGTGCCAATTTTATTCCAGTTAGCAATTTGTTTTACTGTCACTTTGTATTTTTTGGCAATGGTCCATAAGCTTTCACCGCTAACGACCTTGTGTTCAATACGGTTGCTGGCATGGGTAGCAGAAAGTTGTTGTTGGCGTTTTACTACGCGTTGGGCGGCACTTAAGGTGTATGCTTCAGCGTTTTTACTGGCCACAGGTATCATTAGTGGTTTACCAGCGATAATTGTGTTGCCCTGTAGATTATTGAGGGAGCGTATTAGGTCAACACTGACATGATAACGCTTGCTTAATTTCAGCAAACTATCACCGGGCTGAATAATATAACGTTGCCAAGCAACTCTTTGCTGAGGATCAAGATTAGCCAAGCCTTGCTTAAATTGATCAGCATTAGCGATTGGAATTAATAATCGATGAGGACCTTCAGGGTCCGTGGCCCATTGATTAAAGCCTGAATTTAAACGATATATTTCATCCACAGATATATCAGCTAATTCCGCTGCCTGAGCTAAATCAATTTGGGAGCCAGTCTCAACAATTGCAAAATAGGGTTCATTTGCCACAGTGGTTAATTTATCTGTGCCTGCATGATCAGCCACCACTTTACTTAGGCCCAATAACTTAGGTACATAATGCATGGTTTCAGTAGGTAAACTAAGAGACCAGAAGTCGGTTGGTTTGCCTTGTTTTTTATTAGCTCGGATAGCCTTAGAAACAGTGCCAGGGCCACCATTATAGGCTGCTATAGCTAATAACCAGTCACCATCAAACATGCCATGTAACTGCTTTAAATATTTAATTGCTGCTGCCGTTGAAGCCACAACATCACGGCGTCCGTCATACCACCATGTTTGTTGTAAACCAAATAAACGTCCAGTTGAAGGGATAAACTGCCAAGCACCAGCGGCACGTCCATGGGAATAAGCAAAGGTGTCAAAACCACTTTCGACAATGGGCAATAGAGCTATTTCGGCGGGCATATCAGCAGCAAGTACCTCATGCAGAACATAATGGTAGTAACGACTGGAGCGATTGGTTACCCGTTGCATATACTCAGTATGTTTACGATACCAAGCATCGTGGGGTTGAATTCTAGTATTTGTATGTTGGGTCAGAGCATAATTAGCAACGGTTAATTGCCATAGATCTAAGAGTGGTACAGGTATTTCTGGTTCTGGCTGGCTAACAACGGGTTCTGCTATTGGTAATTCTGCGGTTACAGTAACTACTGAAGCCTGTTGCACAGGTTCAGAACTAATATCGGCAGGTTCAATTAGAGCTTCATTGGTTAATTCGACAGCAGGTTCGTTACTTGGTTCGGCTTGAGTTGCTTCTAATACAGTGGTGACTTTAGCTTGTTTATTTGGTTCTACTTCTGGTTCGACAGGGGTATCTATAACGGTCAGTTTAGGTGATTCATCTACTGATATAGAAGTCGATTGTGGAACAGGCTCTTGCCATAAATCTACAATATCGGCTGGTGAACTATTGGTTATTTCAACGGCAACGCTGGCTTCTGTAGTACTTACTTTTTCTATCGTCTCATTGGCCGGTAATTTATTTATCTCTATAGATGACTCTATATTAGTCTCAATAGCCAATTTTTCAGACGCTGGTTGGACGCCAATTTGTTGACAAGCGCTAAGAATAAGCGCACTTGAAGCGGCTAATGCTATTCTTGTGTACCCTTTAGAAAGTTGGGTTTTAGGTGATGGTTTATACCAGAACATAGATGATCAAATGGAGCCAGTCAAAAGCAGGCCATTGTAGGCTGGACGTGGTTATTTTGCAAGGTAAAGCCTTATTTCTAGTCCCTATGATAGAAAAAAATGGATCTAGAAAGTGCATATTAAGGCCATATTTATTTGGTATTATCTAAGCCTAATATGCTTATTGAAAATAAAGTGAAGATTAATAAGCTATTAGATTTTTTAAAATTGATTTTTCCACTCTCTTAAAGTACCAAACACAGCCGCAGGATGAGCCAAGGGCTCCTGAGCTTTTTGCTTGGCTGCCTCAATCACAGATGGTTCATGACATCGAAGGAACGGATTAATTAATGCTTCCTCACCTAAGGTTGTGGGCAAACTAGGTAACTCTTGCTGGCGTTTAATGCGAATGTGATTAATGGCCTGTTTAATATCCTCATTATCAGGTTCAACAGCCCTAGCAAATTTTAAGTTGGCTAGACTATATTCATGAGCTGGGTAGGCTTTTACATGTTTAGGTAAAGCCATAATTTTTTGCAAAGACTGATGCATTTGCTCATGAGTACCTTCAAATACGCGCCCACATCCAGCTAAAAAGAGTGTATCACCACAAAAAAGTTGTTGGTTATGATGATCATAAAATGCGACATGGTCTAAAGTATGGCCTGGGATAGCAAGCATTTGAAATTCTTGCCCCAAAACTTCAATACAATCACCCTCTGTAAGCTTAGATGTAATCCCTTTATAGTGGCTTTTATGATTTCCATATATAGGTATATTTGGGTAACTTTGTAATAATTCACTAATGCCATTAGTATGATCATAATGGTGATGAGTGACCAAGATGGCAACTAACTCATAGCCATGCTTGTCTAAATAGGCAAGCACTACTTGAGCATCACCGGGATCAACAACAACCGCTTGTTTTTGCTGTATATTGCTTATACACCAAATATAATTGTCGGCAAATGCGTTAAGTGGTGTAATAGTATTGGTCATTAGAGATCCTTGGATCTTTTTTAGTTAGACTATAGTTGCCATTGCCTTGAGCCAGCTGGAACTTATATTAGTATGCAGATTCACGGTCTAAAAAGCTACGATCAGGCCCAATTAAACATGGAAGATTGGTTGCTTACGCCCCTCGGAGGTGCTTTATTAAGTACCGAGAACGCCGTTATTGAAGATCATCTCAAACAATGTTTTGGTGTTTACAGGGTGCATGTAGGGCCAGGTGCACACACCAGTGTTAAGGCACAGGCGAATATGCCTCGCAGCATTCTATTAAGTGCAAATACGACGGCTGATAGCCACGTGATTATGGACCCTCACAATTTACCTTTAGCAACCAATTCTGTTCATGCTCTTGTTATTCAGCATGCCTTTGATATTGCCAAGGACCCAAGGGACTTATTGCGTGAAGCAGCGCGTGTCGTTATGCCTGGTGGACGCGTAATTATTTGTGGATTTAATCCATATAGTTGGTGGGGCTTATGGCGATTATTGCGATTTAAAAAGGGCTGTCCTTGGCAATTTCGCTTTTTAGCCGCGCGGAGATTATTGGATTGGCTAAGCTTATTAAATTTTAAAATGGTGCAATTTGATACGCGCTTTTATCGTTTACCCATAAATCATGACAAATGGCTCCAATCAGCTGATAGAATAGGTTCCTCTAGCAAAGGTTTAGCTAAACATTTAGGCGCAGTTTACGTGATGAGTGCGGTAAAACAAGAAACCCGGTTACGCAATCATAAACCCTCTTGGCGAGCCAAGATCCGTCGCCCACAGGTGGGTTTGGCTTCTGTTGAAGGGCAGCCACAATCGAGACAAAAAAATGGATGAAGTTGAAATTTTTACAGATGGAGCCTGCAAAGGTAATCCAGGCCCCGGCGGTTGGGGTGTGTTGTTGCGCTACAAGGAGCAGGAGAAACGTCTGCATGGTGGCGAAGCCGTTACCACTAATAACCGCATGGAATTAATGGCAGCGATTAAAGGCCTAATGGCCCTAAAGCGTCCTTGTGTGGTGCAGTTAACAACAGATTCGCAATATGTGCGTCAAGGCATTACAGAATGGATTCATAATTGGAAAGCCAAAGGTTGGATGAATGCCGCTCGCAAACCAGTTAAAAATGCTGACCTATGGCAACAACTAGACCGTCAGGTACAAGAACACGAGGTACATTGGCACTGGGTTAAAGGCCATAGTGGCCATGAGGAAAACGAAATTGCAGACCAACTGGCTAATTTGGGTGCTGCTGAGAAAATGTAATCTAGATTACAGTATTGGAGAATATAAACTGTGGCAAGAATAGTAGTACTCGATACAGAAACAACAGGCTTAGACCCAAAACGCGGCGATAAATTAGTCGAAATCGGCGCGGTGGAGATGATTAATCGCCGCTTAACCGGTAATAATTATCATCAATATATCCAGCCTGAACGTGATGTGCCCATGGAAGCGCAAGCTGTGCATGGTATAACCAATGAATTTTTAGCAGATAAGCCAGTGTTTGCTGCCATTGCTGACGATTTTCTGTCCTTTGTTGATGGTGCCGAATTGATTATTCATAACGCCCCATTTGATGTGGGTTTTTTAAATAATGAATTACAGTTGCTGGCCAAGTCCCGAGGTATCAAATTACCCATGCTTGGTGATATTTGTGATATTAACGATTCTTTGGTCTTAGCCAGACAAAAACATCCTGGGCAGAAGAATAATCTGGATGCTTTATGTCGCCGTTACTTTATTGATAATGGCCATCGTGAGCTTCATGGCGCGTTATTGGATGCAGAGATATTGGCTGATGTCTATTTAGCCATGACCGGTGGACAAACTAACTTACTATTATCCGATGATGACGATGACATTAATATTGGACAGCAAACAACGGTCACGAAAAAGACTGTCGATGGCCAAGGCCTGCAAACTCTATATGCCAATACAGATGAATTAGCAGCTCATGCTAAAAAGCTAGCTGTGGTAGCAGAGGCTGCAGGCGATCAAAGCCTATGGCAGCAATTGGACAAGACAGACGTTGTTTAACTGACAATTTTATCGGTAGAGTAAGTTATAAAAAAAGCCACTCAAAAGAGTGGCTTTTTTGTGCGTATCGTTAAATACAACGATGGCTAAAAGCTTTACAGCATATAAAGTACAGCAAAGTAGCCTACAATACTCATGATAATAGTATAAGGCAGTGCCATATAAACCATGGTGCCATAGGATAGGCGAATCAAAGGCGCCAAAGCCGATGTGAGCAAGAATAAGAAGGCTGCTTGGCCATTAGGCGTTGCCACACTAGGTATATTAGTACCGGTATTAATGGCAATGGCTAGGGTCTCAAAGTGTGCCCGATCAATGATGCCAGCATCAAAGGCCGCTTTTACTTCATTAATATAAATAGTGGCGACAAATACATTGTCACTAATTGCCGAAAGAATACCGTTTGCTACAAAGAAGACACTTGGTTGGATATCTCTTTCTAGGGTCAACACATAGTCAATAACGGGATTAAATAAGTGTTGTTCATGAATAACAGTCACGATGGCAAAAAACACTACCAACAAAGCAGTAAAGGGCAGTGCTTCCTCAAAAGCGTGGCCAATTTGATGCTCCTCAATAATGCCATTAAAAGCTGTCAACAAAATAATAATCATTAAACCGATAAGGCCGACTTCGGCAACATGAAAGGCCAGTGCAAAAACCAGCATTAGAGCAACAATACCTTGCACAACCATAGCTGCTTTGTCGCGATATGTGCGCTTGCTTTTTTCGCCTTTAGCAAATTCTTCTAGAATCTCCCGTACTGAGGCTGGTAGTTTTGATCCATAGCCAAAGATTTTTAACTTTTCAGTGAAGAAGCAGGTAATAATACCCATAATCAGAACGGGCATGGTTACAGGAGCCATAATGATAAAGAAATCAATAAAGTTCCAGCCCGCTTTTTCAGCGATCAAAAGGTTCTGAGGTTCACCCACCAGGGTGGTTACACCACCTAAGGCGGTACCAACGGCACCATGCATAATTAAACTCCGCAAGAAAGCACGAAATTCAGCAAGATCAGCACGTTGATCTTCACGAACTTGATCATCATTGGATTGGTCATGGCCATGGGCACCGGCCATAGAAACGGCCTTATGGTAAACACTGTAAAAGCCAACGGATACCGTAATAAGAACAGCAGTTACGGTTAAGGCATCAAGAAAAGCCGATAACACAGCAGCTGACAAACTAAATAATAAGGATAATAAGGTTTTCGAACGCACACCGATTAACAAGCGCGTAAATACAGCGAGCAACATGTCCTTCATAAAGTAGATGCCAGCCACCATAAACATCAACAGGAGAATAACCTGTAAATTAGCCGATACTTCATGATAAACCCCATCCGGTGAGGCCAAGCCAATAGCAATTGCCTCAATAGCTAGTAACCCACCTGGCTGCAAAGGGTAGCACTTGAGAGCTAGTGCAAGGGTAAATATAAACTCAAAAATTAAAGCCCAGCCAGCTACTGTAGGGCCGGCAATAAAGAGCAAAATTGGATTGACGATTAGAAAGCCTAAAATTACCTGTTTGTACCAGGTAGGTGAATTGCCCAAGAAGTTCTGTCGCAATGCATGAAACAGGTTAGTGGCTTGTTGCATATGTGCTAATCCTATAAGATTTAAATGTTTGCGCTGGGGGTAAAGCCAAGGTTCAATTTTTGGCTAACCAATAAGCTTTGTAAGCAAATTTCGGCGCGCGAATTTTATACTTTTATGCATCTTTTTTCAATCTGAGTTAGTCTTAAGGTCGCAATTATGCTAATAAAAAATCGCTCGGCAACCCAAGCTATTAATAAGCGTTATATCTATGCTCAGGATGGACAACTTTTATTATCGAAACAGGGCGATTGGTTACATAACAATACTAGTAAAATGGCCTATGCTGATTGGTTTCCAGAGCCTTTATTGGTTGCTGAATGGGCTGGAGAAGATATTTACTTAGAGGTGATTGCGGAACATTTAGAAACGTCACTTACGCCATATCATGGACGTAAAATGATGTCTCAACTGACAGGGACAGAAACTGACCTATTGGGGCGCGCCTTGCAGTTGAGCCATTGGTTAAAGGATCATCAATATTGTGGTCGCTGTGGCCATAGTAATAAGTTGCTTCAAGGTGAGTATGGTATGGTTTGCCCAGCTTGTGAGTACAAGCAATATCCGCGTTTATCACCTTGCATCATTGTCGCGGTAAATGGACCTAATGGTGTCTTATTAGGCCATAATAAACGTTTTCCTGTTGGTCGCTATAGCGTGCTTGCTGGATTTGTTGAAGCTGGCGAAACAGTAGAGGCAGCTGTGCATCGTGAAGTTTTCGAAGAAGTTGGTATAAGTATTACGAATCTACGCTATATTGACAGCCAGTCTTGGTCTTTCCCTCACTCATTGATGCTTGGTTTTTTAGCCGATTATAAAGCAGGGGAAATAGTGGTTGATAAAACGGAAATTGATCACGCTGATTGGTTTCGGCAAGATAATTTACCGGATTTACCCCCCAGTTTTTCTATCGCCAGACAATTAATAGAATTAGCTTTGAAGAAACAGACCAAAGCCTAATCAGGCAAGACTTTGGCATAGGTTATTTAGTCTAAATCAAATAACTGACCTATTCGGGTACCTAACATAACATCACCTTCAGCTTGCAAGCGACCAGTCATAAAGGCCTGCATTCCATCTAGTTCACCACTAACGATCGCTGTAAGTGTATCCACATCCATTATCATAGTGATATCTGGATCGTCATGTTCACCAACAGCTGCTGTACAATTTTCATCAGCAATAGAAATATAAAAATCATCGTCACCATCAATCTTAAATTGAAAAGTGGCTTCTAAATCATCGGCAGCATCGGCGTTAAATGCACCAGCTAAACGAGACATTATATCTGCTACAGCCATGTTATTTTCCTTGTAATTGGTTAAAGTGAGACGATTTTAAATTGAAAATTTTTATAAATCAAACATGTGTTTGAAATTATCCTCTTACTATTGGTAGTAATGCTTGTTTAATAACCTTAAGCACCTTATAAAGTAATGCATAAGATGTTTTAAGCCACTAGGCTGCAATTGACGTGTTTTTACTGCGTCCATAAAGGAGTAAAGTTTGGAATTATTACAGGAATATGGTTTGTTTCTGGCGAAGGCTGTAACCGTGGTTGTGGCTATTGGTGTGATTATTGGTTTAGTTGCTATGGCTGGGCAAGCTAAGCGTGCTAGTAAACAAGGTTTTATTCAAGTGCGCAAATATAATGATGATATTACCAATATGGGCGAAACTATTGAAAATTTGACCATGGATAAGTTTCAGCTCAAACAACGGCGCAAGGCACAGCAAAAAAAGCAGAAACAAGAACTTAAACAAGCCAAACAAGAAGCTAAAAAAAGTAAAGTGGCTAAAGAGGAAAATACCGATGATGTTAAAGCTCAGCATTATGTATTAGATTTTGATGGTGATATCCGCGCATCCGAGGTGGATAAATTACGCATGGAAATTAGTGCTATTTTGGCCGTTGCTAACAAGCAGGATGAAATTATTGTCCGTTTGGAATCGGCTGGTGGTATGGTGCATTCCTATGGCCTTGCTGCTTCCCAGTTAGCCCGTATTCGTGAGGCTGACTTAAATCTTACCATCTGTATTGATAAAGTGGCT
>DNNY01000136.1 GCA_003497765.1 Oceanospirillaceae bacterium | reverse complement strand
TTATTTGAAATCTATGCTGCCTTTTCTACCCAGATACAAACGCAGGCTATGCGGATGCGTTATGCTGAAGGTATTGGTTGGGGTGAAATGAAACAGGAACTTTTTGCCTTTCTAGATGATCATTTACGTGAGGCGCGAGAAAACTACAATCGTATTATTCAAGACCCAGGCTTTATCGAGTCTGAGTTACAAAAAGGTGCCCACAAAGCGCGTGAGTATACCGTACCCTTTATGGATCGATTACGTGCTGCTGTTGGTATTATGCCAGTGGGTGCTAAAGTTGCGTCTCAAGTGTCTAAAACTAAGTTAAAGAAAGAGCTTAGCCCGGAGGAACAGGCTAAGGCTGAAGCTGGTAAAGCCAAAGCCTTGGCTATTGCCAAACAGCGTGAAGCTGAGGCTCAAGCAGCTATTGATAAACGTGTGCAAGAGATCCAGAATCAATGGCAAGCCGCTGGTGGCAGTGGAGAAGCGTTAGCTCAACTTTGCACGCAATTGGAAGACGAAATTAGTCAGGCCAAAAAGAAAACCCGCAAGCTACTTCAGCAAGTATTGCAAGCTGTGCGGGAATTGGCCTAAAGCAAGATTAAGGTATATTTATACGCGTAATATAGATAGGTATATATAGATTGGAGAGGTAGCATGGCAAAGCACATTGTGATCGTGGAAGACGATGCTGATCAGCGTGAAAATTATCAGGTAGCTCTGGAACAACGGGGCTATCAGGTAACTGCCTTTGCCAGTAAAGAATCGGCCCAAGAAGGTCTGTTAAAAATCAAGCCTGATGTGGTGATTCTAGATATTATCATGCAGGATAATATCGATGCTGGCTTTCAGTTATGCAGTGATATCCTCAAACGCTACCCCCATATTCCCGTGCTATTTTTAACCGAGCGGGTGGAAGAAATCGATCGTATTATTGGCCTGCGTATGGGCGCTTGGGACTATCAACCAAAACCTGTGTCTTTGGGTTTTCTAGCCGAAAAGGTTGCCACACTTTTGCGGTTAAGTGATATTCGCGAAGCGCCACAGGAATTAGAACAAACAGTACGTGAAGTAGGGCAGTTACAACTTTTAGAAGAAAGCCGACTAGCCCAGTGGGCTGGGAAAGATATAGAGGGTTTAACACTGACTGAATTTCGGATGTTAGAGGCCTTAACTCGTCGTCCTGGTCATATTGTAACCTATGATGTACTAGCCCAAGCTACGCACCAGCATTATGTATCCAATAACACCATTAGTACCCATATCCGTAATATTAAGCGCAAAATAAAAAAACTTGATAACGATTTTGATGCCATTAAATCTGAATATGGCATGGGTTATCGATGGATGGATAGCCAGTGAATAAGCCTCTAGTCAGTAATCGACAAAAGCCCAGGCAATGGCGCCCTAGTGCTCAGGCTATTTTGTTTTTGTTGATTTTGATTAGTATGCCGTTACTGGCATATCGATTTTTGGCAGAAACCAGAGTATTTATGATTGAGGGCCAGTCCCAAGCTCAGGAACAACTTGCCCAAGGTGTCGTTACTCTGTTTAAAGGCCGCGAAGATCTCCTGCAGGAGCTACCTTATCTAGACAGTCAGCAGGTTGTATTTAGTCATCCATTAACGCGTCAAGCTAAAGTGGATGGTTATATTCGTGAATGGCTGGATTTTCAGTTGTTTGCCAATTATTTTGGTGGTGGTGATGATGTTGAAGATGGTTACAGTCTCTTACTAGGTGAATTTGAAGAGCGCATATATGGCCTAGTGCGTATTCAAGATGATGTCACTATTTTGCGCCAAAGAAGTAATAGGCAACTCGATATTAGTGATCATCTACGTTTGTCGTTACCCGATCGTAATGGCAACGAGCGGCGTTTGATTATTGCTGCCACGGAGCCGGGTAAAATGGAGGTTTGGTATGTAAAGGATGATTGGTCTACACCTATGTACAAAACTCCATCATCATCCTTTATTATTCAAGCCGTAATGCGCCCACTGGTAGATGGTTATTTAGTCGAATTTGCCTTGCCACGTTATTTTCTTAATGATCGTCAAGAATTTGGTCTAGCCGTAGCTGATGTGGATTCCGATGATGGCACCATGCGCCACCTGAAAACTCTAGTAGGCTCAGATACTAGTATTGAGAGCCACTACAACTTATTAGCCATGCGTTCACCGGAGGCGAATAAAATTCTAGCTAGTTTAGATAGGGCGAACTCACAAATTGTTATCTATGATAAACAACTGCAAGTGCGTGCCAGTGTTGGTAAGTTGTCCACTGATAGACCTGAATCCAACCAGATCAATGGCACATTGGAACAGATGCAGTATTGGTTAAACCGAGGTCTAGACTGGTTTGTAGCAATCCCTGCCTATCTGAGTAGCTCACAAGAGGCCAGCCAAGAACAAGAGTTATTAAATAAGGCCCTTAACAAAGAATTTGCTACAGGCCGTTGGCACCGTAACCCAGGTGAAGAAGTGTTAGGGGTAGCCGCACCCATTACCGACCAAGAGGGGGCACTTTTGGGCGTGGTGATGATTAAACAATCCACAGCACAGATATTAAAGTTGCAACAGCAGGCCATGCAAAATATTACCTTGCTAAGCTTTATAACCATGGTGGCTATCTTATTTGTGCTCTTGACCTTTTCTTGGCGCCAAGCTTATCGTGTTCAGCGTTTAGGGCGCGAAGCACAAGAAATAGTTGACCCTAGTGGCCGTTTACGTACCAATCAATTGCGCAGTGATGTACGTTCCTCTGACCGTATTGGAGCCTTGGCACGAAGTTTTTCCGATGTTGTAGAGCGGTTGCACGAGCATCAACAGTTTATTGCAACTATGCCAAGAACCTTACGTCATGAAATTAATAATCCCTTAAATGCGACCATGACATCATTGGAAAACTTGCAGCGTCACGGTGTTGCCGATGCCCAACAGCGCTATCTTGATATAGCTCAGCGGGGCCTGGTAAAAATTGGCGCTATTGTTGAAAAACTTGCTGATGCAGCAAATTTAGAAGAAGCCTTGCAAGAAGATGATCTTGAACCTCTCAATTTAGCATATTTATTAGAAACCTATGTTAATCATCAAGAACGCAGTGCAGAAACTGGCCAAGAGGATGTGGTTTTTGTCTGTAATGAATCTCAAATTGCTGTTGCAGGAGTGGATTATCGTATCGAACAACTTCTAGATAAGCTATTAGACAATGCGCGAGATTTTCGAACCCCCGATAGTACCATTGTGGTCCGTCTTTATAGGCAGGATTTATATTGCTATTTGGAGGTGGAAAACCAAGGATCTCATATCCCAGATAGTATGCAGGGCAAATTATTTAGTTCCATGGTGAGTGCCCGTCAAGGTGGTACTGGCAAGGCACACTTTGGCTTGGGTCTTTATATTGTTCGCATGATTGCCTTGTATCATGAAGGTGAGGTTTCAGCTCATAATTTGGTGAATCCACAAAGTGTTATGTTCCGTGTGCGCTTACCAGTGCTACTTGTTTAGGGATAAATATTCACAATGTGCAAACATGATCCACAACAAAGCCTACCTGATCGACCCCTTGGTATTGTAAGCCGGTTGCTTATCGGTGTGGTGAAATTATATCGTTTGGTGCTGAGTCCTTGGTTAGGAGCAAATTGCCGTTATATGCCCACTTGTTCCAGTTATACAATTGAGGCGATTACCGTCCATGGGCCCATAAAAGGCAGTTGCCTGTCTATATGGCGCATCCTACGCTGTAACCCTTTTGCCGAGGGTGGTTATGATCCCGTGCCTAATAAGAAGAATTCAATTGGTTAGTAAGCTTTAAGCAAGTAAAACAGCTTGCAATCAATGCCTACATGCCAAAGGGAAAATCTTCCTCGGCTTGCCAGCCACCCAGTTCACGCCAACGGTTGACTATATAACAGAATAACTCAGCTGTTTTCTCAGCGTCATAGAGCGCACTATGGGCTTCACGGTTATCAAAGGCAATGGCGGCGGCCTGGGAAACCTTTGGCCACACCGTTTTGGCAAAAGCCAAACCGGCGAGGGGGGGCGGGTCAAAAGGAGAGAAGGGGGGGGGGGGAGGGAGTGTATGGTGTGGGCGGGGGAGGGGGGG
>DNNY01000032.1 GCA_003497765.1 Oceanospirillaceae bacterium | reverse complement strand
ATCCACGCGTTAAAAAAAGATTTTACCATTGTCATTGTAACCCACAATATGCAGCAAGCTGCGCGTGTTTCTGACTATACCGCATTTATGTATATGGGTGATCTCATTGAATTTGGTGCCACTGATCAACTGTTTACCAATCCAGTACAAAAGCAAACTGAAGATTATATAACTGGCCGCTATGGATAAGTGAAGTTGAGGATAAGTTTATGAACATTACTAACAAAGATGCACACGTAGATCATATATCTCAGCAATTTAATGCCGAGCTTGATGATATCCTTACTCAACTAATGACCATGGGTGGTCTGGTAGAGCAGCAATTGAAAGATGCCATGGCTGCATTAAAAGAGGGCGACTCTGCATTGGTGCAAACTGCTATTAAGGCTGATCAAGAAGTCAATGGTATGGAAATGCATATGGATGAACAGTGCACCCGAATAATTGCCCGCCGGCAGCCAGCTGCTAGTGATCTACGTTTAATTATAGCCATTAGTAAAGCAGTGTCAGATTTGGAACGTATGGGTGACGAAATCTGTGGTATCGCCACTAATGCTGGCAAGTTGATTGAAGAGGGTGCTGTGGATGAAAGTTATACCCAGATGCGTCATATCAGCGATTTGGTTGCTACCATGGTGCGCGATGCCTTAACTGCATTTGCTCGTTATGATGCTGATTTGGCCTATGAGGTTGCTAAGCGTGATAATGAAGTGGACAAAGAATATAAATTTGCTATGCGAGCGCTTATCACGCAAATGATGGAAGATCCGCGGACTATTGCTCAAAGCATGCATACAATTTGGATTTTACGCAGTTTGGAGCGGGTTGGTGATCATGCTCAAAATGTCGCTGAGCATTTGTTCTATTTGGTAAAAGGTGTCAATGTTAGCCATAGCTCCGTCGAACAGATGCATGCCACTTTAGATATGGATACATGACATTTACTTCATTTTCAATTGACACATTAGTTTGATTAGATTGGTAAAATATAATTTATGACATATTGCTGTCATATTTTTGCGGCACAATAAGTTAACTAGATAGCTCATAGAAGATCCATATGAAGCAAAAAAAAGTACTTATCGTCGAAGACGAAGAAGATATCCGTGAAATGCTACGATTAGCATTAGAAATGGCTGATTTTCAATGCTTTGAGGCTGATAATATTAAAGATGCTCATATCAAAATTATTGATCTGCAGCCTGATTTAGTACTACTCGATTGGATGTTACCTAAGGGTAATGGTATTGAGTTGGCGCGGCGTCTTAAACGCGATGAATTAACGGCTAAATTGCCCATTATTATGCTCACAGCGCGCGAGGAAGAGGCTGATAAGGTATTAGGCCTAGAGTCAGGTGCAGATGATTATATTACCAAGCCTTTTTCACCCCGTGAGCTAGTGGCAAGATTAAAAGCGGTCTTGCGTCGTGCGGGAGTGGGTGCAGATCAAGGTTCACTTCAAGTTGAAGACTTGGTGCTTGACCCTGCAGCACAGAGAGTGTCCATTGAAGGGCAGCCCATTGCTATTGGGCCATCTGAAATGCGCTTATTGACATTTTTTATGAGCCATCAGGAACGGGCTTACAGTCGTGGTCAGCTTTTGGATCATGTCTGGGGTGGTAATGTTTATATTGATGAAAGAACTGTCGATGTACATATACGGCGTTTGCGCAAGGCTCTAGGTAAGCACTATGCCTCCTTTGTACAGACAGTCCGAGGAACAGGCTACCGCTTTTCTACTAAACTGGATGAAGTAGGCTAGCATGCCTTGGTTTTATATTGGTGTTGCTCTTAGCTTGATGCTGGGATTTGTTTTTAATTCATTACTATTATCTGTTTCAACATTTTTAATTGTCCTATTATTTAAACATTGGCACAATCTGCAGCAGCTAGATATTTGGTTAAATAGTGATGATAATCTGGCTGAGCTGCCTGAAGTAAAAGGTATTTGGGGGCGTGTATTTGATCGCATTACGCAACTCCAAAGCCAACATCGCCAATCTCAACAAGCTCTCAAAAATAGTATTATTCGTATTCAAAAGTCTACTCATGCTATGCGAGAGGGTGTCATTACTCTGGATGCCAATGGCACACTTGAATGGTGGAATGCCGCGGCACGCAAAATGTTAGGTTTAAAAAAAAACCAGGATCAGGGCACGCCTTTAATTAATTTACTGCGAGAACCAGATTTTTTTCGTTACTTTCACCAAGCTGACTTTAGTCGTCCCATTACGGTCAATTCTCCCACTGATACCAGTCAAGTGTTACAGATTACTGTTACTGAATTTGGTATGGGTGATAAATTATTGGTGTTGCGAGATATCACGTATAAGCAAAATCTCAAACATATGCGGAGTGACTTTATTGGCAATGTTTCCCATGAATTACGCACACCATTAACAGTTATACACGGCTACTTAGAAACCATCCAAGTTCATCATCCAGAATTAGATAAGCAGCTCCAAAAAGTGCATAGTAGAATGCTTTTTCAAACTCAGCGTATGACCAATTTAGTTCAGGACTTGCTGATGCTATCCCGTTTAGAAACCAACATTAATCAACCAACTGAAGTCGAAAATAATGTGGCTCAATTGTGCAAACAAGCCCGCTCTGATGCTCGGGCCGAAGCACAACAAATGGATAAAGAACTTACAATTAATCTTCATTTAAATAGTGAACAGTATTTGTTAGGTGTAGAGGGTGAGGTACGCAGTGCTATAACTAATTTAGTTATAAATGCTGTTAAATATACACCTGATGGTGGCCAGATAGATATCAGTTGGGAAGTCTGCGATGAAGGTTTGTGCTTTAGTGTATCTGACGACGGTATTGGCATTGCAGAAGAGCATATTCAGCGGCTGACAGAACGCTTCTACCGTGTTGATGCCAGCCGAACCTTAAGCACAGGCGGAACAGGTTTGGGGCTGGCAATTGTCAAACATATAATGCATCGCCATCAGGGGCGGCTTGATATTGTTTCAGAATTAGGCAAAGGTAGTCGATTTACCTGTGTTTTCCCCCATCCTAAGCAACCTTTAGCAGCATCTTTATACGCTGCAACCCATGGTTAACTTGTTAATAAAGCGATTATTTTGGCGGTTTTAAACAAGATATTGCAAGAGCCACAATTTCTAACTTAAGAAATAAATCCATTCTCCTGTGCAAATAAATATGCAGATAAATAATCTTTACAATAATTTGCACAACTATTTATCATCAATTCTGATGAGATTTTGCATAATTTTTTAAAATTAAAACCTTTATATTACAACATCTTGAAATTTTAAAATTTTTCAAATAGAAAAAAATTAGATATTTGCATAACTAAATGTATAAATAACTGCATAATAAAATATTGTCTTTTAAATTGATTAGGTGTACAAATAATTATGCAAATAGTTTTGCTGACTGTAAGACACCGTTTTATTGATAGCAAAATAACAAACATGAGACTTTACATTATGCAGTTAACTTCAATTTGGCTTTCAACTTGGTGGATTTTCTTGGCTATGGGAATGGCAGGTTGGGTATTAAGTCTTCGCAATAAAAATGTTAACAATATTGATTCTATCTGGTCCAATTTCTTCTTAGTAGCTGCATTATATGTCGCTTTTCAACAGCCTGAATTAAGTGATCGCCAAGTATTAGTGTTGGTCTTATTAGCTATATGGTCTATCCGCTTGTCTGTTTTCTTAGGTTATCGCAATTTTGGTAAAGCTGAGGATTGGCGCTATGCAGCTATGCGAAATAAACGTGGTGATTCGTTTAGTTGGCGCAGTATTTATGTGGTATTTGTACTGCAGGCAGCTATTGCTATGGTTATTTTTGCTGGTCTATTGCCAGGTGTATTATTTGCTGGCGAAGTTGGCACTAGGGAATTGATTGGCGCTGCTTTAGCATTTTTAGGAATTGCTATTGAAGCTATTGGTGACTGGCAATTATTCCGCTTTAAAGCAGATAAAAACAACGTAGGTAAAGTTTTAGATACTGGTTTATGGGCTTACACTCGCCACCCCAATTACTTTGGTGAAAGTTTATTCTGGTGGAGTTTATTCCTTCTTACTGTGCAAATGGATACTATTTGGACGATTCTTTCACCGGTCATTATGACTTTCTTATTATTACGTGTTTCTGGTGTGTGGATGATGGAAAAAGGCCGTACTGGCAAGAACCCAGCTTACCAAAAGTATCAACAAGAAACGCCAGTGTTTTTCCCAAGATTCCGTAAGGTATCTGTAGCAACCTCTAACCAGTCT
>DNNY01000074.1 GCA_003497765.1 Oceanospirillaceae bacterium | reverse complement strand
GGCACAGACCCTGCCGTTGGTAAAGCCGCTGCACCTTCAGCCAAATCCGTACAATATGTTTTATTGTCACCAGTGGGTGATTATTTCTCTGGCGGCGGTGAAGTTGCCTTGCGGGTATTATTGAATGAAGAGGGCATGCGCTGTGCACCCCATATGGGCATGATCAAAAGTGGTGGTAATTACGCCAGTGCCCTAGGCCCCATAATGAAAGCCAAACAGGATCTTAATGCTGATCAGGTTTTATTTTGCCCAAATGGAGATGTGCAAGAAACAGGCGCTGCTAACTTTATCTTATTTGATGGCAATGAGGTAATCACTAAAGCCCTTGATGAGTCCTTTTTGCATGGCATTACACGTAATTCTATTCTGACCCTAGCCCGTGATCGGGGTATGGACGTACAAGAACGTGAATTAAGTGTTGAAGAGTTATTGGAACGTGCTGCCAAACCTGGCTGTGAAGCGGCACTCTCTGGCACAGCGGCCGTCCTAACCTCGGTCGGCACCTTGATCTATCGGGGCCAAGAATACCAAGTGGGCAGTGGCCAACCGGGCAAGACCACTCGCGACCTACGTAAAGCCCTTAATGATATTCAGTGGGGTTTAGCAGATGACCCCCATGGCTGGTTAACGACCATACCGGCTAATGCATAAAACTGAGCAGCTAGCGATAAGGTCTATATAGCTTACGAAGCTAAATAGACCTTAGATACAATTTATGGCTGATCTGCTGCTTTTGAAGAAGTAATATTGCTGAAGTTATTAATATTGTGTGGAAATAATACATTTAGCATGACCCAGAAAGCACCTGCAAACTCTGTCAATTCCCCTCTACGACCAGTATCTGAAAGTGATTTAATTACCACTTCAACCATCACTATAATCACAATATAACCAATAATATGATAACCCTTTGGCATGGGTACCGCCCAATTATCTAGCCAGCGGCGAATAGTTGGTTGTTTATGATAAAGGGGAGTTAATACAGCAAGATAAGTTATTAATATCAGCCCTAGACCGGTTCCAAATATGGGCTGATTGATCTTTACACCATTGATAGTCATATTATGGAGATTGGTCTCCTGTTGTGCATTATATGTTTTAAAGAACTCATTGCTTTCAAAATTAAATAACCTTTGCCCCCAGGAAATTTCCTCACCAGCACCAAATAGGAAAAATAAGGTCAACATAAGGGTTACAAAAAAGAATGGTAATCCACGACTAAAACCAGCCCATAACAATCGTTTAACACAAACCACCATCGTGGTTAGTAGAGCCACCACAGTGAGCCATTCAAGCACACCATCTTCAAGAGTATAAACTGTGTCAAAATAAAACTGATTAAAAATAGAAAGGTATACACCTAACATCGAAAACAGAAGAATATAACAAAAGATAGTTCGTTCTAGCTGTAACATAAGTCTAAGTTCCTTAAGACAGATATTGATTGCGGAGAGCACATTCCTGCAACTTCTGGAATCAATATATACAACGCCCGCTAAAATATCTAACAAGCTAAAGAAGGTACCTAAACAATAGTACAAAAATGAAGGCGGTCAAATTTTATCAATGACTCTAGACAAACTAATAAGTCGTTGGTTATGCCCGAAGAAAGTTAGCTATCCACTGACCTATTAAAAGTCCATCATGCTGCCCTTGGATTTGCTTATGAGCCCTTCGCGTTAGCTCAGGGCCAAGCTTGTCAGATACATAATCGGCATATACTCCAATATATTCAGGCTCAAACTCTGGATGGTACTGACAGCCTAAAATATGATTATCTTTGGCATACAGGGCAATTTTGCATTGGCTTTGTGAGCCTAATATCTGAAATCCATCAGGTAAGGACTGCACCTGCTGAAAATTACCACACAATAAAGATACCTCTGGTTGCCAAGGTTGCATCCAATCTAAAGATTGCTGCACAGTTATTTTTTCCATGCCTACTTGCGGCTGTTTGGGGCCTACCTCACCGCCAAGGGCATGGGCAATAACCTGATGACCAAAACAAATTCCTACCAGCTTTACCTTCGCTTTATCCAAGCGCCGAATATGTTCATATAAGGCTTCCATCCATGGCTCTTGCTCAGTGACATTAGCCGCCGAACCCGTTAATACGACCCCAGCATAGTCTTCAGGCACTTGCGGTAAGTTGCCTACTACTGGATCAAAAAATTCAATGGTAAAGTCCAACACATGAGGTGCTAAGAGCTCAGCTATCATTACTCCATAGTGAGCATAGGGTTTGTCCCAACCACTGCGGTCTGTATTAGTCAGGTATATGGCTAGTTTGTTGTTCATCATTAAAAAGGGCAGCAGCTTAATTTGCTGCTTAGCATACGCTGAAGACAATAGATTGTCATGCTTGTATAGCGACATGTTCATGCTATAGTGGCTGTTTTCCACTATAGAGCATAAGGCCATGCTTCTCGATCTTGGCAATCCCTTATTTTGGCTTAGTGCCTTTGTTGCCATTACCCTTACGGGCATTTCCAAATCAGGTTTTGCCGCTGGCGGTGGGGCTCTTGCAGTGCCCTTGCTAGCTTTGTGGCTGCCTGTTTCTCAGTCAGTGTTTCTAATGTTGCCCATTCTGCTCATGATGGATGTGAAAACTATTCAGTATTATCGTCATCATACCAATTGGGCAATTTTAAGTAATCTACTCCCGGCAGCTTTAGTAGGGATTATTATTGGGGGTATATTTCTTAATCGCCTTGATGACCAAGTCTTGAGATTAGTATTAGGTATACTTTGTATTGTTTTTGCCCTTTGGCAAAACTTGGCGCCGGTATTGGGCAGTATTCCTGGTGGGGCCTATATTTGGGGCACTATCTCTGGCTTTACCTCGACGGTAATTCATGCTGGCGGCCCGCCAATTAGTATGTATTTAATTGCTATCAACTTACCTAAAATGGTTTGGCTAGCTACCTCGGGGGTGTTCTTTGGTGTAGTTAATCTGACAAAGCTAGTGCCTTATATTGCCAGTGGTGAGTGGCAATTTACCACTGTCTACTATTCCATAATATTATTTCCCATTGCTATATTTGGCACCTGGGCTGGAAAAAAGATACAAGGCCATATAAGCCAATCTCAATTTGTAAATTGGTGTCGCTATCTCTTATTGGCGTCTGGTATTGTCTTAATATTTAAAGCTTTTTAATTAGATAAACATAATCTGTAGTGGCCTTTTAAGCCCCTAAGGTATGTAAAATTAAGCAAGGATTTACGAATTCGATCAGAATTGTGTAAATATATGTTCCTATGCCAACTACCGGTTGTCTATTCCAGCCTATTTTTTCAGATAACTGGGCTTCAAATCTGGGTGAATGCTTTGTATAAAATTATTTTATTTATCGGCACTTTGTTCATGGCTAGCGTTAGCTATGCTGAAGAAAATTGCGCTCCTTGGTTAGACCATAATCTGAAGAAACTCCACGACCCAGATATAATTAGTCTTTGTGAAGTCACCAAAGGCAAACCAGTTTTAATGGTCAATACGGCCAGCCATTGCGGTTTTACCCATCAATTCGGTGGCCTAGAAGAGCTGTATCAAAACTATAAAGATAAGGGCTTAGTAATTATAGGTTTCCCTTCGAATAGTTTTAATCAGGCCGCCAAAAGTGAGGAAGCGGCGGCCCGTATTTGCTATTACAACTTTGGGGTTAGTTTTCTGATGACCGAGCAAATCCAAGTCACAGGGGATGAGGCACATCCTATCTTTCAGTATTTGGCCGCACAGACTAAAGCTCCGGGCTGGAACTTTAATAAGTATCTAATCAACCAGCAAGGTGAAGTGGTGAGTAAATTCTCCCATTGGGTTGACCCTAATTCTTGGAACATTACCCGCGCCATAGAAGACCTGCTATAAACCAGATGGGCTAGCTTTGGATTTACCGGCTAAGCTTCAAAGAGCTTTTTGTGTGTTCTTGATTATATGGTAATGGCTTTAATATCCAGAAAATCGTGCAAGCCATAAAGCCCATTTTCACGCCCATTACCGGATTGTTTCATACCACCAAAAGGAACATCATAATCATAGGCCGCACCATTAATAGAGATATTGCCAGCCCGAATACGTTTTGCCACCCGCTGAGCCTTTGCTAAATCCGTAGTTTGTATGTAGGCACCCAAGCCATAAATCGTATCATTAGCCATGCGAATGGCTTCCTCTTCGGTATCAAAAACGCTAATACATAATACCGGGCCGAATATCTCCTCAGTATTGATAGTCATGGTGTGATCTACGGCAAACAAGGTTGGTCGCACATAATAACCTTGTTCCAGCCCCGCCGGACGGCCAACACCTCCCGCCAATAATTCAGCTCCCTCGTCAATGCCTTGCTGAATCATACTTTGTATCTGTTCAAACTGGCGCCGATTAACGACGGGGCCAATATGGTCACCAGTTTTTTGGGGATCATCAACCTGCGTGTTATTGGTGGCCTCAATGAGACCCACTTTTACCTGCTCATAGATGCTGCGTTCAACTAACACGCGAGTTGGCGCATCACAGGTTTGGCCAGCGTTACTAAAACAACCCTGCGCACTAAATGCTATGGCGGCTGGCAAATCAGCATCAGCAAAAATAATATTAGGCGCCTTGCCTCCTAATTCCAGCACAACTCGCTTAACTGTATCTATGGCATTAGTTTGTACTAACTTGCCAGCACGAGTAGAACCTGTGAAGGATACTAAATCAACATCAGGGTGACTGGTTAAATGGTGGCCAGCTACGGCACCATTACCATTAATTAAGTTAAACGCACCCGCAGGAAAGCCCGCGTCATGAACCATTTGAGCAAACAATAAGGCAGACAGAGGTGACTCTTCACTGGGTTTTAGTACACACGGGCAACCCGCAGCTAAACTTGGCAAGACCTTCACGACCACTTGATTAATAGGCCAATTCCAGGGCGTAATCAACACACTCACACCCACCGGCTCATGCCTTAACGTACTGCCACCACGGGGACTTGTATGAGAAAATTCAAAGTCCGCCAATACTTCTAGCATAGCTTCAATATGACCATCACCACACGGCGTTTGTACTGCTTCCGTAAAGCTGCGCGGCGTACCCATTTCATTAATCATGGCATCTGTCATATCAGCCGCCCGCTGACGATAGATTTGCAGCAGATTAGTTAACCAACCGATGCGCTCTTGCACTGTCGTTTCCGAATAGCTAACAGCGGCTTGTTTAGCTGCGCTTACCGCACGATCCACATCAGCTTGATTAGCTAATGGAATATGATGGATTACAGCTTCGGTGGCTGGATTTACCAAGGCAAAGGTGTCCTTGCTAAAGGGTTTAACCCATTCACCATTAATATAAAATTGATCAACCTGCATATGAAACCTCTGTTTTTAAAAGGGGCTTAACACCAATCATTGGTATACCCTACTGTGCCCTAGGGATTGAGGCAAGCCATTGGCCATATGATTAGACTGAAATGTAAAAACCAAGTCGCACTTTGGCTATGTTGCCTGTTAATTATAGGTTAACCCTCGGCAGATATTGGAAAGTCGGCTATACTTTTGCCCATCTAAAATAAATGGAACATTCTATGTCATTGTCATCCCTATGGATGTTCTTGCAGCAAGAGCCTAACTTTACAATTCTTTTTGTAGGCATCTTGAGCTTGATTGTGGGTAGCTTTCTGAATGTGGTGATTTACCGCCTACCCCGTGCTATGCAGACACAATGGCAAGCTGAAGCACAGGCTCTTTTAGAATCTGATAACGATAGTCCCGATAATGCCACAGCCAAACCCGCCATTGCCGCTTTAGCTTGGCCAGCTTCCCATTGCCCACACTGTGGTAATGCCATCAAACCTTGGCACAATATTCCCTTACTCAGTTATCTACTATTACGTGGCCGCTGCGCTCACTGCCAAGCCACCATTGCCAAACGTTATCCCATAGTGGAAGCCCTAACCGGATTATTGGGCGCCTATATGGTATGGCAGTTAGGTGTTACACCTATGGCAATGGTGAGCTTATTACTAATGTACGTGCTAGTAGCACTAACCTTTATTGATTTTGATCACCACTTGTTACCCGATCAGTTAACCCTGCCTTTGCTGTGGTTAGGTTTAATCTGTAATAGCTGGGGGCTAGTAGTCAGCTTGCCCGATGCCTTATGGGGTGCTGTGGCTGGGTACTTATGCCTATGGGGCCTGTATTGGGTCTTTTTGCTACTTACTGGGCGCGAAGGTATGGGCTATGGTGACTTTAAGTTATTAGCCGCCTTAGGTGCGTGGTTAGGCTGGCAGGCCTTACCTATGGTGCTACTGTTGGCAGCCCTAAGTGGCTTATTGGTTGCCCTAGTGCAGAAGTTAGTGCGTGGTAAAACCAATAGGGTTTTGCCATTCGGCCCCTATCTAGCTATAGGGGGATTAGTGGTACTATGGCATGGGGACTTTATCTGGTATTGGTATGCATCCCTATGGATTTAATTGCTTAATCCTTGTGAGGGCGCGACTGTGTCTTAAAAAAACGCAATCGATTGGCATTGGTCACCACCGTAAAGGACGATAGAGACATGGCCAAGCCTGCCACCATAGGGCTTAGTAGCATTCCAGTTAAGGGATAAAAAACACCCGCCGCTATGGGTATACCTAAGGTATTATAGCCAAAAGCACCCCATAGGTTCTGACGAATATTTTTTAAGGTCGCATAGCTTAACTCTATAGCATCGGCAACGCCGTGCAATGAGTCCCTTAGCAAACACATATCGGCACTTTCGAGGGCTACATCCGTACCGCCACCAATAGCAAAACCTATATTTGCTTGGCTTAGGGCCGGTGCATCATTAATGCCATCCCCAACCATGGCTACCGTATAACCCTGAGCTTGCAGATCGGTTAATAGCTGTAATTTATCAGCTGGCATTAGGCCCGCCCGATACTGGTCGATATTGAGATCTGCGGCCACCTTGCTTGCTGTATTAGGATTATCGCCAGTGAGCATCATCACTTGAGCACCCGCCTTATGTAAACGCGCTATAGCCGCCGCACTATCGGCACGCACAGGATCGGCAATGGCAAAGCCGGCTTGTAATACCGAGCCTTGAGCCAAGAGCACCAGGGTATGACCAGATTGGCTAGCTAACCAGTCCTTAGCTTCTGTCATATCAACACCTTGCTGGTGCATAAGGCGCTCGTTACCCAACACCCATTGACCTGCTGTTAAGCCTAACCCTTGGTGAGCCTTA
>DNNY01000209.1 GCA_003497765.1 Oceanospirillaceae bacterium | reverse complement strand
CCTCTTTATGGCCGCCTTACTCTTGCAGAACAACATCTGGCCATAGCACCAGCCCCAAAAGGCCATCGTAAAATTGTCCTCGCCACCAATATTGCTGAAACCAGCCTGACTATAGAAGGCATAAACTGTGTCATTGATACTGGTCTCTATAAGCAGGCTATTTTTGAGGCTGGCAGTGGCCTTACCCGCCTGCATACCCGTACAATTAGCCAAGCGTCAGCCAAGCAACGGGCTGGTCGCGCTGGACGTTTACAAGCTGGGCATTGTTATCGCCAATGGAGTCAAAGTCACCAACAAGCTCTAGCGCCACAAAATCAACCAGCCATTAAGCAGTCTGATTTAAGTGCCTTAGTACTGCAACTGCTGGCCTGTGGCTATGGCCATATGGATGAACTAACGTGGCTCGATCAACCCTCCCACGGAGCTTGGCAACAAGCTGTACAACTACTAATACAATTACAAGCTATAGAGCCACTAATTCATGGCCTTGCCCTGACTTCACACGGCCAACAGTTAATTAAGACTGGCTTAGAACCTCGTTTAGGACAACTATTAGTAACAGGCGCAAAATATGGTTTTATGGACTCAACCTGTCAGCTAATAAGTATACTGGAACACCCTACGCAAACCACTCGCAACGATTTATCACAAGCCATTAGTCAGGATCGAACTAAACCCCAAAAACAATTAGCAAAGCAATTACAAGCCGTGGCTATACGACTATCTGAAGTAAATAGTTTAGCAGCAACGCAAATTAGCCAGCCCTTAGCCTATATTATGGCCACTGCCTGGCCCGACCGCATTGCACAAAAACAGCAACAACAAACCAATAACGTGTACTATAAACTGGCTAATGGTCGTGGTGTGCAATTAAGCTGGCCAAGTCAGCAACCGGCACCTGACTATTTGGTGGTTAGCAACACCCAAGCACGGCAAGATCATAGCCGTGACCTAGTTGTAAGCTATATAGCCATAACACAAGCCGATATAACCCTTGCTGTAGCGCATTTACTCGAACAGCGGGCCATATGTCATTGGAATGCCAAAACCGATCGCCTTGAGCTATCGCAAATAATTGGTTTAGGGGCTTTGGTGCTTGCACAACAACCAAACAAATCCATTGCCAAGGCGACTAAAGTAGCGGCTATATGTGACTTTTTACAGTCTTCCGATTTAGCTGGACTAGATTGGTCAAAGGAGCTGCTACAGTGGTTAAGCCGTATACGCTTACTCTATAAGAGTGCACCAGCAGACAATAACCCATGGCCAGATTTAAGCCAGCAATGGCTTGTCAATCAGGTAAATAATTGGTTGGGGCCTTACTTATTGGATATTCATAGCGGTAAAGATCTAAAGCGCCTTGATTTACTAAGTATCATGCAGAATATGTTGGACTATCCGTTACAACAACAAATGCTTAACTTAGCGCCAAGCCGTCTGCGGGTGCCTTCTGGTAATTCATATCAGATTGACTATACCTCTGAACCACCCGTGTTAGCGGTAAAATTACAAGAGTTATTTGGTTTAGAAGAAGTACCCAAGGTGGCTCACGGTGTATCTGTTCAAATCCACCTGTTATCGCCAGCTGGGCGCCCTTTACAAATCACCCAAGACTTAGCCCACTTTTGGCGCCATGCCTATAAGGAGGTTAAAAAGGAAATGCAGGGACGCTATCCAAAGCACCCCTGGCCTGATGACCCACTTAACGCTGTGGCTACAGCAAAAACCAAAAACCGACGCTAAACTTTTAATGGGGTCTCATAAAAGGCTTGTAGTAAAGCAATAGTGGTCGCTACATCTTCACAACCAGCCCATTCACGAATGGAGTGCATGGCCAAGGTTGGCATACCTAGGTCAATAGTTTTAATACCTAATTGTGCTGCTGTGATGGGGCCAATGGTACTGCCACAAACCATATCGCTACGTACCACAAAAGATTGTATTGGCAAACTATGTTCCTGTGCCAAGGCCATAATTAAAGCACTCGTCACCGCATTTGTGGCATAACGTTGATTGGCATTAACTTTTATTACCGCACCTGCGTTAAGCTTAGGGCCATGTTGACCATCATGTTTACTAGCAAAATTTGGATGCACAGCGTGGGCATTATCAGCCGAAACTAAAACCGATTGGTGTAATACCTGATGCATCTTTTCAGGATTTGGGTATATGCGTTGTAATACAGATAATAAAAAGCTGCCTTGAGCACCTTCAGCCGTTTGGCTACCGACTTCTTCATGATCATTGCAGACTAGCAATATGCCCTGCTCGGTTGTGGCTGATAATAAAGCTTGTAGTCCAGTGTAACAACTTAATAAATTATCTAAACGTGCACTAGCAATATACTCTTCTTGCCAGCCCACCACTGCGGGTGGCTGAGTATCATAAAAACTCAGTTCATAGTCTAATATTTGCACAAAGTCTTGACCTTGTTCAGTAAGGTGCTTTAGGAGCATCTCACGTAAATTCGGATCATCCCCCAATTGCTGACCCAATAAAACCGGTAAGTCAGTCTGCGGATTAATAGAAATACCTTTATTTGCCTCGCGATTTAGATGAATGGCCAAACTTGGGATACACGCTATGGGCCGCTTTAAATCAACCAAAGCTGCAGCTAATTGCCCATTTGCTTGTTTGCCAACCACCCGCCCAGCTAAAGATAGATCACGATCAAACCATGGGTGTAATAGCGCACCACCATACACCTCAACCCCTAGTTGATGATAACCATGTTGCTGGATTTCCGGATTTGGCTTAACCCGCAAACATGGACTATCCGTATGGGCACCAATCATATGCAAACGCTCTGACTCGGTCTGTGATGGCATTCTAAAAGCCACAATTGACGAACTATTACGTTCTACAAAGTAACCTTGTGCAGCCTTTAAATCCCAGTCTTGAGCGGGATCTAAAGCTTGATAGCCAGCATCCAAGAGCTGTTCACGCATATTGGCTACCGCGTGAAAGGGGGTGGGAGAAGCTTGTAGAAAGGCTAACAAATGCTTAATTTTATTGCTCATAGTCTTAACTTAAATATTGATCTTGATGACACTCTGCAGGCACATTAGTGTGCCATACTTTACACAATTATTGCAGTCTACAGGGACATACATATGTTTTTTCTCTTGCTACCTTAAGGTAATATGGTAAACCAATATAGTCACAGCAGTTAATCCTATGCAAAAAAATTGTGTTTCCAAATTTTGGCACTTCGCTAGATTAAGCAGTATGTGCCTGTTCATTAGTATTGGCAGTTCCCAGACAATAGCTAATGAACCAAACCTACCACTACTCACCACAAACTCTGATAACAGCCAAGTTATAAAGGAAATTCTAGAGTTTGTTGCGGTAGAACACTACCAAAAACGTGAAATCAATAACGATTTTGCCAGTGACGTATATCAACAATATCTGGATATTATTGATCCACAACGTATGTTTTTGTCACTACAAGATATTCAAGACTATAATTATTTGTCTACGGCGCTGGATGAGCAGTTATTAGCTGGCGATCTTGAAGCCTTAACTGCCCTTTTCAATGTCAAACACAAAAGACAATGGCAAGCGACTAATTTTAAATTACAGTGGTTGCGCAATGAGCAAAATAGTTTCGACTTTGAACGCCAAGAAAGTCTCGCTATTTATGCTGACCAGCTACCTCGGCAAACAGACTATTCGCAACTAGAAGATTTGTGGCGCCGACAACTTAAAAATCAATTTATATATGGCTTAATTGAAGATGAAACAGAAGCACAAATTCGCTCTCGTATCATCAAACGTTATGAAGTCCAGTTAAAACGTTTACTTCAAGTAAATGAACGCGACTTATTTGATGCCATTGCCAACAGCCTAACCATGGTCACCGACCCCCACTCTTCCTATCTTTCCCCGCGTCAGGTAGAAGACTTTAATATTGATATGAGCCTTTCTTTAGAGGGCATTGGCGCTGTCTTACAAAGGGATAATGACTATACCAAGGTAGTGCGCGTCGTCGCTGGTGGCCCAGCTGATAAGGCTGGTGAATTAAAGGCTGCTGATTATATTGTTGGCGTTGCTCAAGAGAATAGTGAATTTGTTGATGTTGTGGGTTGGCGCTTGGATGATGTTGTGAACTTGATTCGTGGTCCAAAGGATAGTCAAGTAAGTCTACAGATTATTCCTGAGGGTGATCTTAAGAAAAGGCCTAAAAAGATTCAAATTATACGCAATAAAGTAAAACTTGAAGATCAAGCAGCAACCCAAGATATTGTTACCCTAGAAACAGAAATGGGACCGCAAAAAATAGGCATTATTACCCTCCCCAACTTCTATTTTGATCATGCTGCTTATAGTAACGGGGAAGAAGATTTTCGCAGTACCACGCGCGATGTCTACAATTTGGTAACTGAGCTAAAAAGCGCCCAAGTCGACGGTATTATTATTGATTTACGCAATAATGGTGGTGGTTCTCTGGTAGAAGCTAATCAATTAACGGGGTTGTTTATTCGTCAGGGCCCGACTGTGCAAGTGCGTTATAACAATGGTTATATTCAAAAATACCAAGACCGTAATCCATTTTATGTTTATGATGGCCCCATGGCAGTCTTGGTTAACCGCGTAAGCGCATCTGCCTCAGAGATCTTTGCTGGCGCTATGCAGGATTATCAACGCGCGCTTATCGTTGGTGGCCAGACCTATGGTAAAGGTACCGTGCAAACCCTAACGGATTTAAGCCAAGGACAAATCAAGTATACCCAAGCGAAGTTTTATCGTATAAGTGGTGCCTCTACGCAACACCAAGGTGTTATACCTG
>DNNY01000149.1 GCA_003497765.1 Oceanospirillaceae bacterium | reverse complement strand
TGGTTACTGTTGTCGGGTATTGATGGCTGGGGGTAGTGTAGACACAATCACAGTCTTTAATGGCATCACTGATAATAAGGCCTTCGTCATCTACTGGCAGTGGTTTAACCTGTGCGGGGTTAATACTGGCTATATTGCGCACATCGACATATCCAGGATTTTCGATACCCATAACACTATCTTGGTTTAATAGCAGTTTGGCTAGCATATATAAACCATGCTGTGTGCCCACGGTAATCAATATTTCTTGCGGGTCTGCCCATACCCCACGGCGCGGTAGGATACGTGTATGCAGTTGTTCGATTAACATGGGATCATCATCGACAAAATGATCTGCTGCCCAACTGCGAATCGCTGGCACACTCACATTATCTTTGCAGCACTCACGCCAGTGATTGGTAGGAAATAAATTGGGGTCAAATTGGCCATAGATAAAGGGATAATCATATTGCTGCCAATCAGCTGGTTTAATAATATTACTTTGTAAGGTGGGGCGTAATTTAAATCGCTGTTGCCAATCAGGGGCTTGGCCAGAGGTGTCTCTATCAGCGGGAATTGATTCAACCACGACACTATTTTCAAGGATATTAGGATTGACATAATAACCACTGCGTTCTTTGGCAACTAGATAACCATCATCAAGTAGGTGATCATAGGCTAATACCACGGTATTACGGGCAATATTTAGCTGCTTGGCCAATTTGCGGCTGGATGGTAAAGGGCTATCCAGTGGGATATGTTTAGCTAAAATAGCTTGCGCAATCTGCTGCCGTAATTGTTGTTGCAGACTAGCAGATAGACCAGCATCTAAATGAAAAAGAGGGTGGCTCATATATTGCGTTCCAGTTATCAAAAGCGATCGTCAGACAGATTGTATGGAGTATTTGTTGTTGATGCCAGCAGTTTAATTATTGGCATAACAGGTAGCCCAAAATTGGTTCTAAGGGAAATAGCCTATGTGGGCATAAAGTAAGTGCTTTTATGAGCTACCTAATAGTATACAGGTAACCAATAACTTAACTTGTAATGAGTAGGTGATTATGTCTTACGATATCAATAATTACAGCATGGACCAGGCTTTAACAGATGATCGTCATCATGTTTGGCATCATTTAACCCAGCATAAGATGTTGGAGACCCAAGATCCTTTAATGTTTATTGAAGGTAAGGGCATGCGTGTTATGGATACTAAAGGTAAAGAGTATCTGGATGCTGTTGCTGGTGGTGTATGGACTGTTAATATTGGCTATGGTCGTGAATCTATGGCCAATGCTGTGCGTGACCAATTACTAAAAATTAATTTTTTTGCTAATAGCGTGGGAAGTTTGCCTGGGGCTATGTTTGCCCAGAAGTTAATTGAAAAAATGCCGGGTATGAGTCGTGTTTATTATTCCAACTCTGGCTCTGAGGCTAATGAAAAGGCGTATAAAATTATTCGCCAGATCGCCTACAAAAAATACGGCGGTAAAAAGCACAAAATTTTATTCCGTGATCGGGATTACCATGGCACTACCATTACCGCTCTAAGTTCTACTGGGCAATTACAACGTAAAGGGCAGTATGGCCCATTCACCCCTGGTTTTATAGAATTCCCCCATTGTTCAGCTTATCACTCGGCCAATGGTGCAGATGCTGATTTTGGTGTTCAAGCTGCACAGGCTATCGAAGAGACGATTCTTCGTGAGGGCCCAGATTCTGTAGGTGGTGTTGTTATCGAACCTATTACCGCAGGCGGTGGTGTGATTGTGCCGCCTGAGGGTTATATGCAAGAAGTTAGACGTATTTGTGACAAATACGATGTCTTGCTGCATATTGATGAAGTGGTTTGTGGTCTTGGTCGAACAGGCAAGTGGTTTGGCTATCAGCACTTTGGTATTGTGCCTGATATTGTCACTATGGCCAAAGGTGTTGCAAGTGGTTATGCCGCCATTTCTTGTACCGTAACCACGGAAGCGGTGTTTAATGATTTTAAAGATGACGCCAATGACCCAATGGGCTACTTCCGTGATATATCTACCTTTGGTGGATGTACAGCGGGACCAGCGGCTGCCCTAGAAAATATGCGCATTATTGAAGAAGAAAATCTACTGCATAATGCAACGGTTATGGGTGAGTATCTTAACCAGCAATTGCATAACTTAGCTGCAAAACATGAAATCGTTGGTGATGTGCGTGGTAAAGGTTTATTCCAAGGTATGGAGCTAGTCAAAGATCGCAATACTCGAGAGCCAGTAGCTGAATCTGTAGCAGCGGCTGTGGTTGCACACTGTATGTCACAGGGGGTTATTATTGGTCGTACTAATCGCAGTTTTGAACGCCACAATAATACCTTGTGTTTAAGTCCAGCATTGATTGCATCCAGTAATGAGATTGATGAAATTGTATCCGCTATTGATCATGCTTTAGCAAGTGTCTCTTGATAAGATTTAAACAATGATAAAACCTGCGGCTCTCTTTGTGAGGCCGCTTTGTGCTTGTTAATAGCCAGAAGCCAATATAATATAGTCGCTCACATTTTTTATTTCGGATACAAGATGGCAGTTATTCCCGTTACCAATGATTTTGGCGTTGCCCCACAATTGTTAGCAGCTGATATGGCAGCAGTAAAGGCCTTAGGTTATACCACAGTAATTAATAATCGACCTGATGGCGAGCCAGGCCACCCAAGTAGTAATAAAGATTTACAAGCAGCAGCTGAGGCTGAAGGCCTGAACTATTTTTATGCGCCTATTTTTGGCATGAATTTTCCAGCAGAAACGGTCGCCGAAGTTCAGGCTATTTTAGAAAATCATGACAAGGTATTGGCTTTTTGTCGTTCTGGAACGCGTTCGGTGAATGTTTGGGCGCGGGCGCAAACTGCTGATGTGGATGTAGCTGCATTAGTTGCCCCAACTGGTTTAATTCTAGCCACATAATTAATTTATATTCCATTTGTGAATAATGTAATTATTATTTATTCCATTACATTATTAATAACTGGTGCTATAGTAGATTTCCTATGGTACCAGATCGATTAACAACTTGGTGCCATGCAACTAGACTGACAATGTGTCAGAGGTATTTATGAGCATCTTATCAGCAGCCCAAGTTGAATTTTCATCAGCCAGCATGACTTTAGCTAGTCATAAACAAGCTGATGCTCATTATGCTATGCCTTCCCAGCAAACCCCTAAACCTGTCAATCTAGTGAAGTCTGTGGGTACGAAAAGCTTACCTAAGTCGGAACTCATCTCCTCATTTGTTGGCATCGCTGGCTAACTGTCCTTCTGGACCGATTGTTAATTATACTGGTACTAAATAATAGCTCAGGTTGGTTGTTGGCAGCCTAAACGTCTTCGCTTATGCTAATGTACTTTGCCGTCATTAGATAATAAGACCATGACTAAAGCCTCTGCTTTGCCTCAATTTGAAGATCACCAGAATCAGACGCACAAATATACAACCTGCTATATGTGTGCCTGTCGTTGCGGTATTAAAGTCACCCTAGAAGACGAAAAAATTCGATTTATTCAAGGCAATCCTAATCATCCTGTTAATAAAGGTGTGCTCTGTGCCAAGGGTAATGCGGGCATTATGAAGCAGCTGTCCCCGGCCAAACTCAATAAGCCACTGCTGCGTAAACCCGAAAGTGAGCGTGGTGCGGCCGAATTTGAAGAAATTAGTTGGGATAGGGCCCTAGATATTCTTACGGAGCGTTTAGCTAATATTCGGGCAACTGATCCAAGACGTTTAGCCTATTTTACTGGGCGCGATCAAATGCAAGCCTTAACTGGTCTGTGGGCATCACAATTTGGAACCTATAATTGGGCCGCCCACGGTGGTTTTTGTTCTGTGAATATGGCCGCTGCTGGTATCTATACTATGGGCCACGCTTTTTGGGAATTTGGCGATCCAGATTGGGATCAAACTAAGTATTTTATGCTTTGGGGTGTGGCGGAAGACCATGCTTCTAATCCCATCAAAATTGGCCTTAAAAAACTTAAAGAGCGGGGCGCTAAATTTGTTGCAGTCAATCCAGTTAGAACCGGTTATCAATCCATTGCCGATGAATGGTTAGCCCTAAAGCCAGGAACTGATGGCTTATTGGCCTTGGCCATGATTCACGTGTTATTGCGTGATGGGCAAATTGATGATGAGTTTTTGATTCGCTATACCAATGCACCACACTTAGTCGTGAATACCCCAGGGCAAGTTGGGGATGGATTATTATGGCGTGATGGAGATGATGCTACTCAGGTCTACGATCAATTAACTGAGAGCTTTGCTCCAGCCATGTCGGCAGAAATTGCCCCAGCCTTAATGGGCGAGTTTGAAACGCCAGATGGCGTGCCCGTGCGCACCGTGTTTAGCATTTTGCTAGACAAGTATATGGATCCTCAGTATAGCCCTGCAGCCGTTGCCCAAGAGTGTGGTATAGATGCTGCTACCATCGAACGTATTGCCTTAGAAATGGCCCATGTGGCTTTTCAAGAGTCCATTACCCTTGATATGGAATGGACCGATTGGGCTGGACGCAAACAAACTCAGTTTATCGGACGGCCTGTTTCTATGCATGCCATGCGTGGTGTGTCTGCTCATTCTAATGGTTTTCAAACTT